>CBDUST010000130.1:0-11428 GCA_965369945.1 uncultured bacterium
GTGGCACGGGCATCCTGCCCGTGCAGATGCCGCGCCATGACAAGTCGCATGGGCAGGATGCCCGTGCCACCGGACCCTCGCACGAGTGAGGTTCCGATTGACTCGGGATGCCACGGGGCTTGAGGCAGCTACATGACTCGTCTCTGCCATGCCCCACGGCTACAAGCGCATTGAAACTGCCCTAGGGTTTCGCGGCTTCCGGCCAGCAAGCAAATGTGATTGCCCACTTTGGCTTCGAGTATCCTCGTGGCATGGGTATCGATATGCTCGATCTGATGTTTCGCCTCGAGAAGCAGTTTCACATTCCGATCGAGTGGGAGCCATTGGAGCGCGTCGCACAACGGTTTAGCCTGTGGGATATTACCGCTGGCGATGTTCATCGTGTCGTATGCGACACTTGTCGTGATGCTGACGTGGCCGTACCTGCCGGCAGTTGGCATCGTGTGAAGCTCGCGATCCTTCACAGTTGTCCCCATCGCGTCTCACCGACGAGGATTACGCCTCATACTCGATTGGTTGCTGATCTTGGTTTCACATAGCTCGCTTTCCTGGTCACTGAAGTGACCACGCCTTGATGGGGCGGGCGGCTACCATACGACCAGCGTGATTGCCGAAGACCAACCAACTCGGGTGCTTGGCCGGCGGGTCTTTTTGGAGACGTTCGGCTGCCAGATGAACGAGCTGGACAGCGAGCTGGTGCGCGGTCATCTCATGGCCCTGGGGTATCAATTCACGAAAGATCGCGACCAAGCGGATGTCGTGCTGCTGAACACGTGTTCAGTGCGTGAGCAGGCGGAGAACAAAGTCCGCAGCCGAATCGGCCTGATCGGCGTGGCCAAGCGTGAGGGATCGAACGTGATCCTGGGCGTGATCGGGTGTATGGCCGAGCGCGAGGGGCCGACGCTGATTCACAAGTACCCGCAGGTCGACTTCATGTGCGGGCCCGGGGAATTGGACAAGCTACCGATGCTGCTAGACAACGCGATGAAGGAGCAAGCTGTCGAACTGGCCGATCGTGTCGCCTTGCAGGGCAACCGAACCAGGCGGTCCGCAACGCTTACCGCAGCCCACGACAATCTGGAGATGCTGGACCTCTCTCGCGCGTTCGACCCCGATCAAGCTGCAGCCGGCGGTCGCAGCGCGTACGTAAGGATCACGCGAGGCTGCAACAAGTTCTGTACGTATTGCGTGGTGCCTTTCACGCGTGGTGCGGAGGTACACCGTCCGCCAAACCATATCGTGGACGAATGTCGACAACTGGCCGAGCGAGGGGTCATTGAGATCACCCTGCTGGGCCAAACGGTCAATCACTACGTCTATACACACGGAGCGGCCGTCTCCGTCGGCGGTCAATCGTTACCGCAGATAGGCCCGGGCGGCTCGGCATTTCGAGGTCGGAAACAGGCGACCGGTGCGCCGAACCAGCGTACCACCAGCTTCGCTGAATTGTTGAGGCGCATCCATGATGAGGCGCCCACCATCAAGCGTCTGCGATTCGTGACCAGCTACGCCCGAGACTTTGGCGATGACATCTTGGAAGTGATGGCCCAGTGCCCGCGGATTTGCCGGTATCTGCATCTGCCGGTCCAGTCCGGGTCAGACCGCATCCTGAAGCTGATGAATCGCGGGTATACGACCAGCGAATATCTGGACCTGGTGGGCCGGGCGCGGAGTATCTTGCCGGATGTTTCTATGGCTGGCGACATTATCGTGGGGTTCCCGACCGAGACCGAGCAGGATTTCCAGTTGACCAAGGACCTCCTGCGTCGTGTGCGGTTCAAGAATCACTTCATCTTCAAGTACTCGCCACGGCCTGGAACAGCGGCAATGGACCGGCTGGGCGACGATGTGCCGAATGAGGTCAAGCGAGCACGCAACAACGAACTGCTGGAGCTACAGGCCCAGATCAGCGCCCAGGTCCATCGCGAGTACGTTGGGCATGACATCGAGGTCTTCGTTGAGAAGATTAGCCCCCGGGCCACGAAACGCTCCGGTGGCTACGGCCAGCGAGTGGATCTGGGTTGGGAGGGGCCCGGCATTCAGGTTGCCGGGCGAACGATGGGTGATCTGATCACCGTGTTGGACGTACCTGAGCAACTGCAAGCAGAAGATTTGATTGGCCGGATAATTTCCGTGGAAATAACCGGATCTGGCCCGCTCATTCTCCAAGGCCGGATGAATCAACAACTGGGTCGGACAGGTCGGAAATCACCGTCCCAGACTGGGTCGGGGATGATCGAGTGAGGTTCGGATTTCGTCAGGTATCAGGCCATGCAGAGCTGCTAGGGGCCTCGTGAGGGGGGGTTGGAGCATGATTAATCACGGGAACTGTGTCCGCACGAAGCGGCGATGCAACGGTGGGTGGGGCCATCACGGCCACCGGGTGGTGTGCCGAGGTGGTCCAACGCCTAAGCAGCTTCTCGGTGGTTATCTTGCCCATCTTAAAAATGTCCAAAACACCCGGACTTGCGTCTTGACTACGGTTTTGACGGCTGTATCTTCGATGCAGGCGCGAGAAACGGCCACAGAGAGAGAAGGCAAAAGTGAGAGGCAATAGTTTCATTGAAGCTACCTGAGGCCTGTTTGTACAGGTAGTTATTCTGCATCAGAGATGAGAGAGAGGTTCTACAAATGAGAGAGAATGTGCTTCCTATCGCTGTAGGCGTCTTTGCACCGCTTGCCCTTGCGGTTTCGGCCTCGGCGGACTTCACTGGCTTCCAAGTGGTGAATGAGGGCCAATACGACACGGCTGACGCACTCTTCGACGGGCCTAACGTGGGCCTGGTTGACGTGTGGAGCGTCTACGCGTTGTTCGACAATGACTTTGATTCGATCACCTCAATCTTCGTCCTCGCTGACGACCCTAATTTCCCCGATGCTACCGAGATGAGGCACAGCAGTGACGTCGCCAAGATGTGGGATGGCTTGGGACAGGGATTCTGGAACTGGAATGCTGGCGAGGACACGTCGCTCTCAACGGGTTTTCCGTACGACGATGATCCGAACGCTGCTCTGGCGGATACCTACCTTACCATCGGTCTGAGATCCGGTAGCTACGCCGACGGCGGCGATGCTGCGTCTTTCATACCAGGTAGTGCAGGGGTCCTCGCTGACAGCGGAATCCTCAACGGAACCGGTTCCATCACTGAAGACTTTGTATACCTCGCGCTCCCGGATCACGAGCAATCGTTCCCGGTCGAAGGTCGGGTACTGGTCCTGTCGATTGCTACGTTCCAGGGCGAACATGCCAGCGGCAGTTGGAACCTCCAGTGGGTTAACACCGAAGAGGGCGGCGGCGGCGGCGGGTATGTTGCTGGGGCCGAATGGACGACCATCCCGGCACCCGGCGCACTGGCCCTGTTGGGTCTTGCAGGTTTGGCCAGCGGCCGGCGCCGACGCCGCGGCTAAGGGAAGGGTATAAACCTTCCGTCGTTTGTAACGCCGATCGCGGAAGCAACTCTTGCAAATTCATCGCCGCTGCCGGTTCTCCGGCAGCGGCGATTCTGTGCGCCGTCTCGGATTTCCGGTGAGGAGTCGCCGACAGAAGCGCCTGAGATCCGAACGCAGACCGTCGCGCCGCCTCGGGTCATGGAGCTAGCGCACGGCCCCGCTTGAGCTTGTTTCTTGCAGGGTTGCGCGTTGACAGGGCCATGACGCCGAGCTTGGCAGCCAGGTGATCTACCGCGCTGAGGATGTGATTGAGCCGGAAGCGTTCTGCGGCGTTGACGATGATCTCCAGCCGATCATTGAGGCCGACGAGGGCCAAGGCGAAGTCAATCCCACAGGGAGCGGGGAAGAGACAGCCGACATCGCCTTCGATGCTGACTACGAGTACTACCTCGCCAACGGCTCGTCCGTGCCGGCGACCATTGCAGATATCGAACTCGTCATGAACACGACAGAGTTCGTCTTCGAGCGAGACGTCGACATCACGTACGAGATCACGACGTTCGTTGTGCGGACGACGAATGCTGACCCCTATTCCACGACGGATCCGTTCGATCTGCTCGACGAGTTCGCCGATGCGTGGAACAGCGCGCCTGAATCTCATATTCGTCGGGATGTGGCACAGTTGTATACCGGCAAGAATCTCAGTGGCAGTATCATCGGTATCGCGTCGCTGGGAACGGTCTGCAACCTTAGTCAGGCCTACAACCTGGTGCAATCCAGATGGACCGGCAATTTCACGCTCCGAGTTGGACTGAGCGGTCACGAGCTCGGCCACAACTGGAACGCGCCGCATTGCGATGGCTTAGGCAGCTGTCACATCATGTGCTCCGGCCTCGGCGGCTGCAGCGGTCTGGGGGGGGCAATCTCAAGTTTGGCCCGTCATCGATCGGCTTCATTGTCCCGTCCCGAAACAGCCGAAATTGTCTCTCTGACCAGCCCGACCCGCTCATGCCGCCGTTCTTCGATGAATTCCCGGACACGTTGGACACTACGAAGTGGATCTACAACAAGGGAGGGGGCACTTCCTTCAATGCCGCGAATGAGCCGAGTTCACCCCGGTCCCTCAACCTCGATGCCAGCGGTGGGGGTATATTCCAGGACGATGAGAGTCGCACCAACTTTATCCAGTTGTTCGGGTTGTCCGGCGACGGTTTGGTGGTCTCGTACTACACCCAACACATCAACGTGAACGTCGGCGAGCAGTTGATCGTCGAATACTGGTCGTCCTCGCGCGTGTGGCAAGAGCTCAACACCCTCACCTCCGATGGGTTGGATCAGAACCAGTTTGACTTCTGGATGCATGACTTGGATAGTGTGCCCGGCAACCCCTTCCATGACGAGTTCCGTCTCCGCTTCCGGACCCAGGTCAGTGCGTCCAACGACGATTGGTACATCGACGACGTGTTCGTTGGCGTGCCCTCGGCGCCGCCGTTAGCGGGGACGGCGTGGTCGGCAATGTGGATGTCCTTCTCGTTCTGGCCGCCTGGGGGTCGTGTGACGAGGTCTGCCCGGAGGACCGCAGCGGCGACGGCGTGGTTAGTAATGTAGACCTTCTTCTCGTGCTGGCCGAGTGGGGAGATTGCCCTAAGTAAGCGGCCTCCGCCCGATACTTTCAACGACACCACCCCTGGCGTTCATTGGCCGGGGGTTTTTCATTCCATAAACGAATACCAGCTCAGCCGCTGACGAGTGCTTCGTTGGTCGGGAATCGCTTCAGAGCAGCCAGCAACTGCTCGATTTGCATGGGCGGGGGCATGTTCATGAGCCGGCGCCGAAGGGCGACCACAGTCTTGAGTTCCTTCTCGCTCAGCAAGAGGTCCTCTTTGCGAGTGCCGGACGCAGCGAGGTTGATAGCCGGGAAGAGTCGCTGTTCGGATATGGATCGATCGAGGACCAGTTCCATATTGCCGGTGCCCTTGAATTCCTCGAAGATGATTTGGTCGGCCCGCGACCCGGTATCGACAAGGCAACTGGCGATAATCGTGAGCGATCCACCCTCTTCAGCCTTGCGGGCCGCTCCGAACAGTTGCTTGGGTATCTCTAGCGCGCGCGAGTCCAAGCCACCGCTCATCGTTCGTCCACCGGTGCCGTACTTTCGGGAGTTATTGAAGGCGCGGCCCAACCGGGTCACGGAGTCCAACAGCATCACCACATCCTTGCCCGCCTCGAGCATCCGTTTGGCGCGCTCGACAGCCAGAACACCGAGCACGATATGGCGATCAAGGTCCTGGTCGTTGGACGAGGCGAGCACCTGGGCTGGGACGTTGCGTTTGAAATCGGTGACCTCTTCGGGCCGCTCGTCGATGAGAAGGGCGATAAGTTCTATATCGGGATAGTTGTGCTTGATACCTGCGGCGATGTTTTGGAGCAGGATGGTCTTTCCAGCCTTGGGCGGCGACACGATGAGCCCGCGTGTGCCGAATCCGATCGGGCAAAACAGATCGATCAGCCGACACGCAGCCGGGCACCCGGGATGTTCCAAGGTAATGCGAGGCTGCGGATCAAGCGGAGTCAGTTCTTCAAAGGGCTTGCGCTGGGCGTACTGCTCTGGTGAAAGTCCTTCAATCTCCAGCACTTGATCCACGACGGGGCGGGCACTGCGATCTTTTTGGCCTCTTCGACGCCGCGGTCTCTTTTGTACGACGTTTACCGTGATCCGCTGACCGGGGCGCAGCGGGTATCGATCCGCCAGCGCAAGCGGAACGAATGGATCATCCTGCCGCTCGATGAGGCTGCCGTCGAGTTGTCGAATTCGACCCTCGGCGCCGTTGCGCCATTCGAGGATCCCGCTGAGGGTGTTCATAAACAGATCAACTGTAGTGATTCCGGCGCTGCGAAAACGGGCGTCGGTGCGCGGTGTGCGATCAGGCACACTCCACAATTCCATCAGATTGGAGACGTATTGAACTGAGGCGGCCGGGCCCAGGTAACGGACTCACACGCCCTCGTTACAGTAGATCATCGGCGCGGGGCCGTGTCAAGCCTATCAGGCCGGCACGGTCTCATCGACCTGTTTCGATGCTCACGCCAGTTCGATCTCAATGCGAAGCAATGAAAAAACGGCCACCATGGCACCCGAAACGATTACGAGCTTTACCAGAGCCAAGGTCAGCTTCAGATTGTGCGATCACTCAGCCGATTGCCATCGATACGGCGATCTGAGCGGCGAGATGGGCGTTCTCCGAAAGCAATGCCAAGTTGGCAACGAGTGCCCGCCCGGCCGTCTCCTGGGCCACCATTCTCAATAGGAAAGGTGTTCGATCCCTGCCGGGAGCCGCTTGATAATCAGGCGACTTCTCACTTGCTGCGACGATGCGCTCGACGTCATCAGGGTCCAAGGCGAGTTCGGCCGATACCGGGTTGGCCAGTAACACGCCGGTCTCAAGACCCAACGCTGTCCATTGAGTTCGGCAAAGCTCGACGACCTGGTGGACCTGATCCATTCGGCGAGGCGCGGGGATGTCGTCACGCCCATCGCAATAAAATAGCGGGAACCGATCGGCCTGATAAGCGATCACGGGCACCCCCAGCGCTTCGAGCGCTTCGATGGTGGCGGGGACGTCAAGAATCGACTTTACTCCCGAGCAGACAACACAAACGGGTGATCGTCCAAGCTGCGCTAAGTCCGCCGAGATATCCCCTGTCGCCTGCCAGCCGCGGTGCACCCCGCCGATCCCGCCTGTGGCCATGATCCGAATCGGCGAGGGCTTAGTTTTCCCGCAGGCGAACAACGTGCTCGATACAGTGGTGCCGGCGGTCTTGCCCGTTGACAAAATGTACGACAGATCGCTAACGGACGCCTTCAGACCGTGCGGCTCCAAAGCAAGGCGATCCAGTTGTTCATCAGTCAGTCCGATACGCAGCACGCCGTCGATAATGCCGACCGTGGCGGGAATTGCGCCGGCTTGACGAATGATTCGAGGCAGCCAATGTGCAAGCTGCCGGTTCGTCGACTCATCAGGTTTCCACTGCAGTGACTCAAAGGGAGGCGGTTGGTGCAACGGATCGGTCGGAACACCAGTAGTGATGACGGCCGATTCCAATGCGACGACGGGCGTGCCGTCTCGCAGCGCATCGTCGACCTCCTCATGAATATCAAGATCACTCACGTTATCGCCGGCGAGTACGAACTCGTCCACCCATTCGGCGACTTGGCAAGTCAGCCGGGACAATGCCGCCGGGAAACTTCGTGGTGTCGGCCGCTTCCTCGGCAGTGGGGGGAGTTTCTCTTATTCGACTGTGCTCTACCTTCGAGTTTTCTTCGCGCTGCCGTGCGAGATCACGTTTGGCGCTGATCTCAGCGGGCACCTGTCCCGGTGAGAAGTCCTGGTAATCACAGCAGGCGATCTCGTGGTTGGTGAGCCGCTCGATCGCCGTGAGAAGATCACCCTGGTCCGGCGTCACGAACGACCAGGCGCATCCATCACGGCCCACCCGCGCCGTTCGGCCGATGCGATGAACGTAAATCTCCGGGTCTTCCGGAACATCGTAGTTGATCACATGGCTGATCCCATTCACGTCCAAGCCGCGAGCGGCCAAATCCGAGGCGACCAACACACTCAACTGCCCCGATTTGAATTGTTTCATCACTCGTGTGCGCTTGCCTTGGTACATGTCGCCGTGAATGGCATGCGCTTCGATCCCCTTGCGATTGAGATAGTCGCTCAGGGCATCGACGGTCTGCTTGGTGCGGCAAAAGACGAGGGTCAGCGCAGGATCTTCATGCTTGAGCAAGTGAATCAACAGACGCTTCTTGTCCCACGCCTCGACGTTGTAATAACTCTGTTTGACCTGAGCCACCGTCAGGCTCTTGCCCGAGGTAATCATGAGCTTGACCGGATCGCGCATGTACTGCCTGGCCAAGCGATCAATCTCAGCTGAGATCGTGGCAGAGACGAAGATCGTCAGACGATCGCGCGACATCGCCCCGAGTATTCGCCTGATATCGTCGCGGAATCCGATGTCGAGCATCTCATCCACTTCATCAAGGACGGCAAAACGCATGTTGTCGTAGGGCAACAATCCACGCCCGTGCATGTCCATGACTCGGCCGGGCGTACCAACGACCAGGTTCGGGTTCTTCTTCAACCCCTCCGCTTGGATACTGATTTTCTGGCCGCCGTAGATCGGGATCACTCGGATCGGCGTGAAGCGAGCCAGTTCGCGCAATTCCTCGGAAACCTGCACCGCCAGCTCTCGGGTCGGCACAAGGATCATCGCCTCCAAGGGCTTGCTGCGATCAAGCTGCTGAATAAGCGGAAGCCCGAACGCAGCCGTCTTTCCCGTCCCCGTTTTGGACTGCGCGATGACATCCTTCCCGGCCAAAGCCGGCGGAATCAATTGGGCCTGGACCTTGGTGGGGTGCTCAAATCCAAGCTTGGCGATACCTTCCAGGAGCTTTGGCGAAAGGCCCAGGTCAGCGAACGTCTTGTCAGTACTGAAGTATTCGCTCATCAGAGGCACACCGATCGGCAAAGACAATGACCAAACCGTCGTAGGTCCATACGCCGGCAACCGCTGCCGTAGGACGTCACACAGCCGGCCGATTCGCAGAAAACAGCGAAGTGAATCGCCCCCATCGGCCGGTGATGTTAGGGACGCGCGATTGACGATACAACTATTCGAACTAGTCGCCCAGCGAATCGAACTGTGTCCCCAACCAGCCTGATCCACATTGATCTTCGTGCCGTCCACGAGAACATGCGGGTGATCCGCGAGGTGGTTGGTCCGCGCTGTGTGCTTTGTCCGATCCTCAAGGCGAATGGGTACGGTCTGGGGGCTCGACGGTTGGCCGTGACTCTGGCTGGGGCCGGGGCCGACCTCCTGGCGGTCTACTCTCTTCAGCAGGCAGCGGAACTGGCCCACGAATCGCTGACGGTCCCCATCCTGGTGCTGATGCCCGTGGCCGACTTCGAGCCGACCGACGGCCTGGACGCTCTGGTCGCGGCCGGACGGCTACATCTGACCATCCATGCACCACAACAAATGATATCCTTGGCGGAAACAGCTCAGCGTCTCGGCGTCGTCTTGCCTGTGCACTTGGAAGTTGACACTGGGATGAGCCGGGGTGGGTGCGATCTTGACGAGGCGCCGGCCATTGTCCATCAGATCGTCAGCGACGCCATGGCCAAGCGATTGAGCCTGGTCGGTTTGTTTACGCACTTCGCTCTTGCCAAAGCCGTTGATCCAACGTACATGAACCTTCAGGCGGCGCGCTTTGAGAAGTTGGTCGAGCAAGTCAACGATGTCTTGCCCGACGACTGCCTTATCCATACCGCCAACTCCGTCGCGACGTTCCGGGCCAAACGGCATCACAAGTCGATGGTGCGCATCGGCCAAGCGTGGGCGGGTTACGGCGCCGACGGATTGGACAACGGCGAGTTTTTGGAGTTGGGACGAAAACTGCGACCGGTCGTGTCATGGACGAGTCAACTTGTCCATGTGAAAACGATCGAGGCGGGGACACCCGTCGGATATCGCAGTTTGTGGACCGCCAAGCGCACGAGTCGAATCGGCCTAGTGCCAGTGGGACATGCCGATGGGTATCCGACCGGCCTGGCGTCAACTGATGCAACAACTCGTCCAGCGTGTGTCGGCGTAGTTTCCCAAGACACTTCGCCATCCATCAGCCAACCATGCTATGCGCCGGTCCTCGGCTCGGTGAACATGGATCAGATCATCATCGATCTGACGGACATCGACCCGCCTGATCGCGGTGGGTTGGGGCAAGTCCCCGTCGGGATCGAGGTTCAGTTGATTAGCACCGATTCCGGCGCGCCGAATCATCTGCCGACATTGGCCGTTTCCGCCGGAATCGTTCCACACGCTCTGTTGGCGGGCCTCAGTTCGCGGCTGGAGCGTGTCTATCACACCGATCGACCGATGCAAACAGCTGTTTCCGCGCCGCCCGCACTTGTCAGTTGAATCCATCCGTGACGAACGCCAAATGGCGCGTGCGACTGGCCGACTCGCCGTTACACTTTATGCGTTGATGTCTCGGTGCCATGATGAACGATAACTTCGACGCGGTTGTGATCGGTGGCGGGCCGGCGGGGAGTATGAGCGCGCTGCTCCTGGGCAAGCTTGGGTGGCGTGTCGCACTGATCGAGCGCGGAGAGCGGTTTCGAGACAAGGCCTGTGGTCATTGCCTAGACCATCGTGCGTTTGAGACCCTGCAGCGCGAGCATCTGTTGGACGATGTGCGAACACTGGCGGTCGGTGAAGCTCAACGCTTGCGTCTTCGTATTCCCAATCGACAACCACTAGAAATCTCACTGGCCGACGAGTCTTGCTCCGATGGGCACCTGGTCGTGCCGCGACGTGAATTTGATCAGCTCCTGCGTGATCGAGCTGCGCAGGCAGGAGTAACCGTGATCCAATCGGCCCGCGCTCACCTGCGATCAACCTCTGATCACGGAGCCGTGGTCGAGGTCCGATCGCCACAGCAACGAGTTCGCAGCTTTCGCTGTGGCCTTGCTGTTGGCGCCGATGGACTTCGCAGCGCGGTAGCTCGTGCAGCTGGATTGGCAGCGACGAGAACTGCTGGACGAAAGTTCGGCTTCTCGCTCGATGTGTGCTGCCCGCGCGCTGACTCGTTCGCCGTGGATACGATTGAGATGTTCGTTGTGCCCGGTGGGTATCTCGGCGTCGTCAATCAGGGATCGAATATGCTGCATTTGGGTGGTCTTGTGTCGCCGGGCCACACGACTTCACCGAACCCTCTGTCGTTTGTCGGAACCGTTGCTCGACGGTTCGATGTGCTGCGCCGAGTGGGCCTGGCCAATGGAGCGATTGGGCATGGAACAAGCCTGGTTGGCGCCGGCCCGATGCCGTGTCGACCGCGGGCGGTTGCGACAAGCTCGGTGGCGCTGGTCGGTGATGCGGCTGGCTATGTGGAGCCGTTTACCGGCGAAGGGATGAGTTGGGCGCTGGTTAGCGCCGAAGTCCTCGCTGACGTCGCAGCCGATCAATCGCCGGG
>CBDUST010000131.1:0-11394 GCA_965369945.1 uncultured bacterium
AAGTGGATTTTGAGCTGCTGTATAAGGTGACGACGTTCGAGGCCAATTTTGTTCGCGCCATGTTGATGACGTGGACGAAGTTGGCGTTCTTGGCCATGCTCGGGCTGGCGTGCGCGACGCTGCTGAACTTCCCCGTTGCCTGTTTGATGGCGTTCACGATCTTTTTTGCCGGGACACTTGGCCCGTTCCTCGCCTTGTCGTTGAAAGATTACTACCCGCCGCTCACGAGCCAGGTGGATTTCACAAATGTGGGCATGGTCATTCAATGGGCATTCCAATCTTCAATTCGAGGTATTGCCCAAGCCGTCGTCTTCCTCCTCCAGCGATTCGGTGAATACCGACCGGCGCAAGATCTGGTCGAGGGACGCGTCATTCTTTGGCGCAGTGTCGCCAGCGGAGTCTTGTGGCTCGGATTCATCTGGTCCGGTCTCTCGTTAGTTATTGGGTATCTCGTAATGCGAAACCGCCAGTTGGCCATCTATAGCGGTCATGGCTAAGCCATGACACGTTCTGTTATGCGGGAGGATAACACATGCGATCCGATCGACTCGTTCAACTCATCGCCTTAGTGGTCACCGTTATCAGCACGACCGTGTGCGGCACTCTACTGCCGACGATGACCAAGATCGCTGAACAGCGCACGCTGCGGTACACCAACACTGCGGTCGAAGGTGCGCCGCCCTTTGTCGCGCTGGGAACAGCGATCGGTGCGCTGCGCGGCATCATCGTGGACTACCTCTGGATCAAGGTGAACTTGAGGAAACAGGAAGGATTGTACTTCGAGGTGATGGCCGACGCCGACCTGATCACCAAACTCCAGCCCCGATTTGCCGCGGTCTGGGCGTTCCACGGCCATAACATGGCGTACAACATCTCCGTAATTCACAATACGGCCGAGGAGCGTTGGGAATGGGTGCGCGCCGGTATCGATCTGGTGCGCAACAAGGGACTGCGCTACAACCCCAACAGCCTGCATCTGCATCGAGAGCTTGCGTTTTGGTTTACGCACAAGATCGAAGGTGTCGCTGACGATGCTCATTTCTACTACAAGACGGAGTTATGTCGCGAGTGGCACTTCCTACTTGGACAACCGCCTGCCGATCATCAAGAACGAATCGATTGGATCAAGAAGGTCGCCGATGCCCCTGATTCGCTCGAGGCGGCAGAGGCTCACACGCCTGGCGTCATGGCACTGGTCGAGCAGCTTCGCAGCCGACTCTCTCCCTACCAGCAGCGATTCACCTTTGCGTTGGACCGCACGTTGCTCAGAGCGTACGGCGAGTGGAAGGCCGTTCGAGAACAATCGGCGATGGCGAAGATCCTTGGCCGAGAGGAACAACTTCGTCGCAACGACCCGTTCTTCCGTACGCTGGACGAAATTGCATCCGATGAAACAACAGCCGAGGCGTGGGAGACGCTGCTCGCTCACATCCGAAAGCGCGTTCTCATTGACGAGTACAACATGGATCCGCAACTCATGTATGAGTACACGCGTGACTTCGGGCCGATCGACTGGCGGCACGGCTCGGCCCATGCGCTGTACTTTGCGATGAAGGGAGCAGCGGCAGGAGAGGAACGCGTCGCAAGCGTGGAGGATGTCTATCAGATCGTCAATAACGATCGAGCCCAAATCCAGGCCATGCAAGACCTCGCGCGATGGGGAAATATCCACTTCGATCCGTTTTCCAGCGACATGCCCGGCCGCTTCCCCGAGCCGCGATGGGTGGAAGTGATTGACAAGTATTGGGAAAAATTGAGTGTCAAGCACGAGAAGACGCGTGGAATGGGAGTTGATCTATTCAGAGATTTCCACATCAACTTCCTGAGCTTCTACGTTCGTCACTTTTATCGTTCGGGCGAGCGCCAACTTGCCAAACATTACATGGAGCGACTGGACAGTTTATACGGATCCAATGCGAAACGCGGTAATCCGAAGTACAGTCTTCCGTTGGACGTGTTTGCGAAGCAGGAGACGTTCGAGCAGTACGACCAGCAGCCGTTTCTTGCCCCAAGTGAGGTGGCCGCTGCGCTGCGTCACGGCTTGCGCATGCTCGGTCTCGGGGAAAAAGAGGTCTTCGAGCAGACCCAGGAATTCGCCAACACGATCATTACGTTCTTCAAGGTCAACAGATACCAAGACTTTGAGACCAAAATGGGCACGGGGCGGCTCAAGGACCTGATCGGTACGCTTGAAAACAGCTTGGTAACCGTGTGCGCTCAAACTCTGGTGGATACGACCTTGGAATTCGTGGAGCGGCTACGGATCTATCGAAGTTTGCCGCCGGACCTGCAATTAGCGGTCTACGACACGATCTGGCCGGATATTGCTCGGCAACTTCAGGCAAGCGATCTGAAAGGCGTGGTCCCGATCGGTACAGCTCTGCCGGAGCCGACCGGAATCGAAGAGTATCGCCGTCTACGAGCTTTGGAAGAGAGCCAGCGGGAGAGTGTCCGCGAGGCCCAGACCGAGCGCAAGTAAGAACGCGACAACGAATCGAGCGTCTGTTCGTATCGCTCTTAGAGCAATTTCACTGAAGACGTAGCGGTTGCGTGCGCTGGTCATCTAACGCCACGGTGAATTTGGGGATCCCAACGGGTCGATCGGCGCGATTCCGGTGGCACGGGCATCCTGCCCGTGCAGCTGTCACGCCATAACAAGTCGCAGGGGCATCCTGCCCGTGCCACCGGATCTTCGCCCCGGCGAGGTACCGATTGACTCAGAATGCCACCCGTCTTGAGGCAGATACCTAGTCCATCTTCTGCCTTGCCGTAGCGCTACAAGAGCATCGAAACTGCTCTTATTCGCGCGGCGGGACCGGATCGTATCCTGCCCCGGCGAAAGGATGACAGCGCAAAACGCGGCGCAGCGTGAGCCAAGAACCTCGTAGCGCGCCGTGAGTTGCCAGCGCCTCAACCGCATACTCTGAGCATGAGGGGTGATAGCGACAATGTCCGCCGAACAACGGACTCAGCGCCGCCTGATAGAACCTCACGCCGAAGATCAACGGCCTGGCAAGGGCGATGAGGGATCGTCGGATTGGCTTGTCTTTTCCGTCCATGAGCGATGCAGCACACGCACAGCCTTAGATAGAAGATGTTGATACTCGGCCAATGTCAGAATTTCGTGCGGCCGGGCGCTCACCACTAGATCATAGCCTGTTGGTAAGTCGTGCTGCAACAGACGAAAGGCCTCGCGCATCCGCCGTTTCAGACGATTGCGGACGATGGCCCCGCCGACCCGCCTGGATACCGCCAACCCCAGTCGAGGCTGTCCGAGTTCGTTTGGGAGGGCATAGACGTTCAGCGGACCCACGGGCTTACGAATACCACCGGCGAGCACGGCCCGAAACTGGCTTGAGCGGCGCAATCGCATTCGACGTGTGAACGCCAACCGCCTCCGCCTTGGCGATGATCCGGGCATGTGATCAATCCTTGGTCAGGGCGCGCTGGTACTGCCGCATCAATCCATCGCGGGTAATCAACCCGAGTATCCTGCCGTCCTTGGCCTCGTCGATCACCGCCAGACTTTGCACGTCGAATTTCGAGAACTTATCCAGCACCAGATCGAGTGTTTCATCGAGAGTTACGGTCGGCAGATCGCTGCGCTGAAGTTCATTCACCTGCAGTAAGGGGATCGCTTCGCGATAAAGCAGTGCCGCCTTCAGATCCGCCGCGGTTACGAGCCCAGCGTAGTGATCGCACTCATCGAGAACAACGAAATCGGTTACTGCCTGCTGTTCGCTGAGGTCAAGCAGCCGTTGAACGGATTCGTTGGGGTGCACAACAACCGGGCGCGCCAGTGACACGTCTTCGACCGAAAGGCGGCGCAGGACGGTCAGGTCGCTCATGCCACCGATACGAACCCCACGCCGAGCGAGCTTCAGTGTGTAGATACTCTGGCGGGAGATGAGCTGCGACACGATCGTGCTGATCACCGCGGCCAACATGACCGGCAGGATGATCTGATAGCTTCCGGTGATCTCATAGACGATAAGGATTGCGGTCAGTGGCGCGTGAGTGGTGGCGGCGACTACTGCGGCCATGCCCACCAAGGCATAGTGGCCTGGGCTGGCGTGCGGGAACCAACTCAGGGAATCGACCAAGACGCCGAACGCCCCGCCTGCTCCAGCGCCCAGCAGCAAAGACGGCGCGAACACTCCGCCTGAACCTCCCGATCCGATCGTGAGGCACGTAGCCAGCATCTTCATTACGCATAGCGCGATCAGCCCCAACAGAAGTGGGCTGGCTTCAGCACTGGTGTAATAATCGAGGCTGAGAAGCTCCTTGATCACCGGGTAGCCGTTGCTGAAGAAGGGGGGTATTTGCGGATCGTCTCGGTGTAGCAAGAGATAGCCAAGCCCGATGATCCCCAACATGGCCGCGCCGGTGACGGGTTTGAGGATCGGATGCAGCTTGATCTTGGCGTAGGCGTCCTCCGTCCAATACAGCGCCTTGATAAACGCCATCGCTGCGAGTCCGCAGACCACACCCAGCATCAGGTAGTTTGGAATCTCCACTGCGGTGAACGCGCCGACGTTGAAGTCTGCCGCTACCGCGAAAATCGCCTCGTTCTCACCGAGAATCGCCTGCGTACAGACGGCGGAAAAAACCGATGCGATGACGATCGGCGTGAAGGTGCGTAGAGAGAAATCGCGGAGCAAAATTTCCAACACAAAGAAGATTCCGGCAATTGGGGCGTTGAACACCGAGGCGATTCCCGCAGCGGCCCCGCAGCCCAACAGTGTGCCTGTGTTCTGTGGGTTCATCCGCAGAAGCTGGCCGAGTTTTGACCCCACCGCCGAGCCGATTTGGACGATTGGCCCCTCCGCCCCAGCCGATCCACCAGAGCCGATCGTGCAGATGGATGAAACCCATTTGGCGATAGCAACCCGCAACTTGATCCGAGACTTCTTGCGGTGAATGGCATGCATCACTTCGGGTACGCCGTGGCCTCGCGCTTCGTTGGCCAGGAAATAAACAGTTGCTCCGGCCAGCAATGCGCCCACCATCGGAACAAGCGGGATCAACCACCACAGTGCTCGGGGGGCGAGATTCTCCGCCTTCTCTTCCAGGAAGTGGATTGTCCCCATGAAGGCCAAGGCGACATAAGCAGTGAGCGTGCCGATCACTGCCGCCAGCAGGATCAGATACCAGTCGCGCTCAAAGCCGAGCGTTGCACTGATCAGTCGCAGTCGCTTGGCCAGGCGTGTGCGCATGAATGGGAGTCGGCGTGGTCGGGACATACAGACCGCTCAGTGTAGCTCACTGGCTCTTGCACTCAAGGTGGGTTGTTTTGCGCACCAGAAGCGAGCAGGTGTTTGCCGAAGAAATCGACCGTCAGTTGTTCAACTTCAGGATGCGACGACCGAAGCGAGTTATGCTCGCCGCCTTCAAGCTCGGCAAGCGCAGCCATCGATCCGGCCTTTGCTAGTCGTCGTCCGTGACCGATGGGAACGATCGTGTCAGCGGTGCCGTGAAGGAGAAGGATCGGCCGGTCGATCCGCCCGATCGCATCCACCGGGCGATGGTCGTCTTTGATCAGCATCTTTGCCAGAAGGCGACTGAGGAAGCCGGGCGGATTCGAACCGACCGCGCTGGCGGCCATCTCCCGCCAACTGGCGAAGGCCGACTCGATCACCGCCGCTCGAATCTCCGACCGATCAGCCATTAGGTTCAAGGCGATCGAGCCGCCGAGCGACTGACCGTACATCCCGATCCGACCCGGATCGACATCGTCGCGCTGGAGGATTGCGTTGAGCGCTGCGTTTGTATCAGCGATGAGCGGGCCTCGCGATCTCGCCTTGCCTTCACTTCGGCCATAGCCGCGATAGTCGAAGATGAACACGTTGAATCCAGCCGGGGGTAGATATTCCGTGAACCACACGTGCGACTCGATATTGCCTGCGTTGCCGTGGACGTGCAAGATGGTGGGCGCATCGGCCGGGGAGGCGACGCCCTCAGCCGGGATGAACCATCCGTGGAGTTGCGTGCCGTCGTCGGACTCGAAGGTGACCGACTCCGCAGTTGACAGGTGGGGCGGGGGATAGGTCGCCGCCCGTATTGGATAGTAGAACAAGCGTTCCATGCACCCGGTGGTCCATAGTACCAGGATAAGAATAACCCCCAAGACTAGGCAAATCCGCCTCGCCGTGAGGGGGAATCGCCCTTTGCGCGCTGGCTTGGACTTGGAACTGCTCATGGCCCGAATCACCGGCTAGTCTAGCCGCGAACTTGCGTGGGCAAGGCCGAGCGGCAGCCATCTCGCCTGAGCCTGAGGCGGAGCGTATACTGTGCCGCTCGGCGCAGCGTCGCGCCTCATCAACTGCTGCAACCCAGACGGGATCAAGACCCCATGATTGAAGCGCTCAAGAGCGATGATATTGTCAACAAGCTCGGCGGCCGATTCAAGCTCGCCGCTTTGATTCAGCGGCGGCTCAGGGAGCTGATCATCGACGGCGAACGGCCGCTGGTGGATCGCGATGGTCGGACCGATCTTGAGCTCGTCATCGAAGAGATCTTGCAGGATAAGATCGAAGCGGACTTCACCAATGTAACCTCCGATGGTAAGGCGCCCGGGTCGGAGCTCTACTAGGTCCGCCCTGACCGTCACTAATCAGAGCGCTGCCTGTGGCCGCGAGCCAAACGACGAATCACGAATCTCCGGCCGAACGTCGAGTCATCGTGGGGGTGAGCGGGGGAATCGCCTGCTATAAGATCGCGCAGGTCGTCAGCCGACTCGTCCAAGCCGATGTCGCTGTCACCGTTGCGATGACCGATGCCGCGACTCGGTTCGTCACGCCGTTGACGTTCGAGGCGCTATCCGGCCAGGCGGTCTATTCCAGCCAATGGCAGCACATTGAATCGCACGACCCGCAACACGTCAGCCTCGCTCGCATAGCTAAGTTGATGTTGATCGCCCCCTGCACGATGGACATGCTCGCCAAACTCGCGCACGGGCGCACCGACGATGTGGTCAGCCTGATCGCCTCGGCCGTGGACTGGTCGCGGCAGGCGATGCTGATCGCGCCGTCGATGAATGAGGTCATGTGGAACCAGCCTGCGACACAGCGCAATCTGGCGCAGCTCAAGGCGGACGGTTGCGAGATCATCGAGCCGGGCGAAGGTTGGCAGGCGTGTCGCACTGAAGGCAAGGGGCGCCTCGCCGAGCCGGAGGTCATCCTCGACGCCGTGATGGCAAGGCTGCGCTCATAGTTCGCTTTCGACGTCGTTGTTGCCCCGGCATCATCTCACATCGACGAAGCTGGTACAATGCTGCATCGCCTTGGACAGGTGGCGGAGCGGTTGAACGCGCCAGTCTCGAAAACTGGTATACCCTTCGGGGTATCGTGGGTTCGAATCCCACCCTGTCCGCTTCAGTGTGTTGCGACTTTCGACCGGATCGAACGCAACGTTACACTGACAATCCATGAGTAGGATTGCTGTCGCTGCCGGCACACCCCTGGCTGCGCAAACATGCGCTGAGGTTGTCGCACAGGGTGGTAACGCGGTCGATGCTGCGGTCGCCGCGACGTTTATGACCTGGGTCTGTGAACCAGGCATGACCTCGCTCGGCGGCGGCGGCTTCTGCTGCGTCCGGCCGCCTGATGGTCCACCCATAACAATCGATGGATTCGTCGAGATGCCCGGCCGATCGGCCGACAAAAATCGGTTCGGTGCCGGTGATCGTGTTTCTATGCCCTACGGCGGAGGCGTCGACACCATCATCGGCCCCGGCTCCATCGCTACTCCCGGATCATTAGCGGCGCTTGAGATGCTTTGGAAGAAGTGGGGCAGTATGCCTTGGCGTGAACTTCTCGAACCGGCAATCGCTGCGGCACGAAACGGTTTCCCTCTACCGCCTCAATCCGGCCTCTACTTTTCGCAGAGCTATGACGCTGTGTTTTCGTATTCACCGGGCGCACAGCATTTGGCAATGAGCAATGGCAACAAGCTGCGCGATGTCGGTGAAAACCTCCGCATACCCGAGCTGGCCGATTCGTTGCAACTGATCGCTGATGAGGGTGCAGATGCACTGTATCGCGGCGATTTGGGACGCGCTATCGCTACTTGGATCGATGAACAGGGTGGGCTCTTGGGTCTCGACGATCTGTCCGAATACAGCGCCGTGGTTCGACCGTGCCTCACCAGCTCGCTGAGCGGCTGGCAAATGGCGACGAATCCTGCCCCGGCTGTTGGCGGAGCTGTACTCGTCGAACTCGTTTCACTACTCGGTGATCGACCTCACAGTGCCTGGTCCGGTGAGGATGTCGCGCTGTTTGGGCGAGCGATGGAGCTTGCCTTCACTGATCGAAACGATTGGCTGCGCAGCGGTCAGCTCGAACAACTGAGTGACGACCAATTTGCCGACGTGATCGTCAATCAACGCCGTATCCTCAATTCCCCTTCCACCAGTCATACCTCCGCGATCGATGCTGATGGACTGGCCTGCGCCGTCACCACCTCAACCGGTTACAGCGCGGGCGTCGTGGTTCCGGACACCGGTGTACTGCTGAACAACATGCTCGGCGAGATCGAGCTGAATCCCGCGGGGCTTCATGCGTTTGATCCCGGCACTCGGATGCGATCCAACATGGCCCCGACAATCCTGCGCAACACCAACGGCGATACTGTTGCGCTCGGCACGGGTGGCGCTGATCGCATCACTTCGGCTCTGGCGCAAGTATCAACGAACCTCACGAATCTTCAGATGCCGCTCGATCAGGCGATCGAACATCCACGCTCCCATCTTGAATGGCGCGAAGGTGAGCCGGTTCTCGCCCACGAGCCTGGTCTCGATACGAGCGAAGTATCGTTTGAGACTCGCAAATTCGATGAGCGTCACATGTACTTCGGCGGCGTGCAGGCCGTGCAGCGTACCAGCCAAGGCGAGCTGATCGCCGTCGCCGACCCTCGCCGCAGTGGTGGGACGGTTCTGGCATAGCTGAAAATCGTCGAGCGTTGAACACAGCCGCCTTCGCTATAATCCTATCTATGACCACTCCAAACCCAGATCCGTTCGGTGCCCGTGATTCACTCGCCACCTCCCTAGGCGATCGGACGATCTACCGCCTCGGCGCACTGAGCAGTCTTGGCGATATCGATCGTCTGCCCTACACCATCAAGATTCTGCTTGAAGTCTGCCTGCGCACCCTCGATGGACGAATCGTTACCGAGGATCACGTCAAAACGATCGCTGCGTACGACCCCGAGCGTGTGGGCCAGGCGGAGATTCCATTCACCCCCGGAAGGGTCGTTCTTCAGGATTTCACCGGCGTCCCGGCGATGGTCGACCTCGCCGCGATGCGCAGCGCCATGGTGCGCATGAACGGCGACCCCCGAAAGGTCAATCCCCTGGTGCCGTGCGATCTCGTCATCGACCACTCCGTGCAGGTTGATGCGTTCAACTCCGGCGTCGCGCTGACCATCAACGGCGAAAAGGAATTCGAGCGCAATCGTGAGCGGTACGAGTTTCTCAAGTGGGGCCAAAGCGCGTTCAACAATTTCCGCGTTGTTCCACCCGGCACCGGTATTGTCCATCAGGTGAATCTTGAATACCTGGCTAAGGTTGTTTGGGATGACAACGGCGTGCTCTACCCCGATTCATTGGTCGGCACTGATTCGCATACAACAATGATCAATGGCCTGGGCGTCCTCGGTTGGGGTGTTGGCGGGATCGAAGCCGAAGCCGTCATGCTCGGACAACCTATTTATATGTTGATGCCTGAGGTGGTCGGCTTCCGGCTCAACGGGAAGCTGCCCGAAGGATGCACCGCGACCGATCTTGTGCTGCGCGTCACTCAGATGCTGCGCGAACATGGTGTTGTCGGAAAGCACGTCGAGTTCTTGGGATCAGGTTTGGACGAAATGTCGCTGGCGAATCGCGCCACGATAGCCAACATGGCGCCCGAGTACGGCGCGACGGTCGGCTTCTTCCCGGTTGACGATCAAACGCTGGCGTACTTGCGATTGACTGGTCGCCCGCACGATCTGGTCAAGACCATCGAGCAATACTGCAAAACGCAGGGATTATGGCGCGACGACTCGTATCCGATTGCTTATTCCGCGACGCTCGATCTTGATTTGAGGACGATTGAACCGTCGCTCGCCGGTCCGAAGCGCCCTCAGGATCGAGTCCCGCTGCATGAAATGAAGATCGAATGGCATCGAACACTGGCCGATACGTTCGGCAAGGCGCCGACCTCCGAAGCGGTTCGTGTCGATTCCTGGTCGGATGAAGGCGGTCTCGACCCTGAGCCTGCCCCTGTGGCTACGCTTGCGCCCCAGCAGCAAGGCGCTGCCGTTGAATACGAGGGGCAACAGTTTCGACTCAAGCACGGCGATGTCGTCATCGCTGCGATTACCAGTTGCACCAACACTTCCAACCCCAGTGTGATGATCGCGGCGGGACTCTTGGCTGCGAAAGCTCACAAACTTGGCTTGGAGCGCAAGCCTTGGGTGAAAACTTCGCTGGCGCCCGGCTCCAAGGTGGTTACCGAGTATTTGGAACGCGCCGGGCTCTTGCAAGATCTCGAAGCGCTCGGGTTTTATCTCGTCGGCTACGGCTGCACGACGTGCATCGGAAATTCCGGTCCGCTGCCCGAGCCGATTAGCGAGGCGATCAACGAGCACGATCTGGTCGTTGCCGCTGTCCTTTCGGGCAACCGCAACTTCGAAGGGCGCATCCACTCCGATATCAAGGCGAACTATCTCGCCTCGCCGCCGTTGGTCGTCGCATACGCTCTGACGGGAACAGTCGATATCGATCTCGCTACGGAACCGCTCGGCCGCGACGTTGAAGGTAATGACATTTACCTGCGCGACATTTGGCCGAGTCAAGCGGAGATTCAGCGCACCATCGCTGACTGCGTCGACGAAGATCAGTTCATCAGTCAGTATGCCAATGTGTTTGACGGCTCCGATGATTGGAAGGCGATCGCCGCGACCGGCGGTGAGCAGTTTGAATGGTCTGACAAAAGCACGTATATCCAGGAACCACCGTTCTTTGTTGACATGCCAGCCGAGCCGAGCGCGATCGAGCCGATCGTTGGTGCTCGCTGTTTGGTGAAGGTCGGTGATTCGGTAACGACCGATCACATCAGCCCTGCCGGTTCTATCAAAAGCGATAGTCCAGCAGGTGAATATCTCATCGAGCATGGCGTATCGGTGAATATGTTCAACAGCTTCGGATCACGTCGAGGCAATGATCGCGTGATGACTCGCGGCACGTTTGCCAATGTGCGCATGCGAAATCAACTTGCCTCCGGAACGGAAGGTGGACTTACAGCCGATTTTACAAAGCCCCCCTCTCCCCTTGGGAGAGGGGCTGGGGGTGAGGGTGTTTCCGGCCTCGGTGGACATCCAATTACAAGTCTTTACGAAGCAGCGATGAACTAC
>CBDUST010000132.1:0-11331 GCA_965369945.1 uncultured bacterium
ACGAACACAATCACGCCGTCATCAGCCAAGCGAAAGTTCGCACACCGTGTGAGGTACTGATCTTCGACGTGCTGGTACATGAGGAGTTGTTCCGCTCGGCTTCGCCGGAGGTATTCGTGTACGGCGACCATCGCGACATTGATCCACATCCAGAAGCGCGAAAGTGTGACCTGCTGGCCCTGCGCGAGTCGGTCGTATATCTGGGAAAGGGTCCCTCGGTCATGCACACGGCGTCCGTGCCGCGTTATTGCGAGATGCTCCAATACGCGTTCGACCGGCTTGGCTGGGACGGGTCGCGCTTCGATGTGTATCGATGTCGGGTCGAATACCCGGTGATGCCGTCCTCGGTGGTAGTGCGATTCGATCTGCCGGAGAAGCCCTGAGGTCCTGGATTCGCGCCGAGACCCGGGTTTCATCGCTCGTCACCAACGCATGGAACCACGACTCCGCCGGAGACATCAAACACCCGTATTGTCGTAGGCTCCTGGAACCGACCGAATAGCGCATCCCGTCCTGTGCCAGTACTCATCCGACCCATTATGCCGCCTCACAATAGTAGGAACTGAGCATTCCGCCCAAGCGTTCTCGGCGATGAACCGGTCCTTCGCAGCATTCTGGCACCTCATAGATGAGTTCGTTGGCCAGTCCCTGGTGCGGACGCTCGATGTGATAATGCTCCACGTACTCGTCGATGGCCCGACGAAGATGGCGTTCTCCGACGAAGACCATTCGTTCGAGACATTCGGATTTGATGGATAGCACGAACCGTTCGGCGAACGCGTTGAGATTCGGACTTCGAGGCGGCAGTCGAACCGATTCCACTCCCCCACTCCTCAGGATCTCACGGAAGTTGGCGGTAAACAGCGGGTCGCGATCGTGAATCAGATGCATCCTTGTCCGAAGGAATCCCGAGACTGAATCCATCAGATTCCGCGCCATCTGCCCCATCCAATCGCCCTTCGGGACCGGCCTGATCCCTGCAATCTCCACCCGGCGCGTCTTGAGATCGATCACGAACAAGACCATGTAGCGAATCAGCCCCTTCTTCGTCCAGACTTCGATTGCGAAGAAGTCCGCGGCCGCGAGAGCCTCCCAGTGCGCCTTCAGGAACTTCGACCAAGGCATGTGCTTCAGCCGCTCTGGGGCCGGTTCGATCCCATGCGCGGCGAGGATTCGACGGACGCTCGTCCGCGAAACAGTGTGGCCGAGCTTGGAGAGTTCTCCAACTATCCGGGTGTAGCCCCAACGCTCATTCTCTGAAGCCATTGTGACAATCAATGACCGAACTTCATCGGTGACACGCGGCCGTCCTGGCCGTCGATTGCTGCTTCCATCGTACTTCCTGGCGATCAGCTCACGATGCCAGCGCAGTATCGTTTCCGGTGTGACGATCGTCCCCAACTCTCGCAATACCCGCCTGCCAAGCCGCTTCCCCTTGGCTGCCAGGCGCCGACGTTGGTCATCGGTGAGGCGGAGCCTCTTGGGACCTTGGAGTTCCTGAACTGCTCCTGAAGGAACTCGATCCTCTCCCGCTGCTCCTCGTTCAGCCACCCGGCGATCGCAAGGAGCAGCATTCTCATTGGAATCGTTAGCATGGTCGCCAGTCTAGCGAGCCAAAACCGCCGAACGAGCCCTCAAATCGGGCGGATCGCTACACACTGATCTCTTTTACTCGCAAGCACTTGTGGTTCGGCTGACTAATGGCACAGGACGGGCATGAACTCCGGTTTCGGGCGCTTCGGCGGATCTATCAGAAGCAACGAATCTCTCTGCTCTTTCTTACGAGTGAGATTCGACACCGGATCGCTTCGAATCTCGGATCAGGGTTTTTCCAGCGAACCCGGCGTTGGATGATCGAATGTAAGAAACAACTCTGGACCGATCGACGACTTCAACCTGTGCGTGGCGAAAGCGCCACCCAACACCCACTAGACGCCCGGATGAGGTTTTCGCCACCCACAAGGAGGCGGCAAGGGACGACGACGTTGAACTGGCCGCTGGATACGCCGAGGATGTGGCCGATCTACGCACGATCTTACTACTCATCGAAACCGGAGCCCTCCACGAGGCAGCCGAGGCGATTGCTTGCCTGGAAACGCTGGTCCGAGATCAAGTCCCTCAGTATCTCTATGAAGAGGCGGGCCGGATTCTGTAACCCTACGGCGTTACCATATTGACGCTCACAAACCCGGACCGAGCCACGCGCTGATTGCTCCCACTACAAGGTCGATCCGGTATCTGCTGCTTATGATGAGTTGCTCTCATGGCTGAAGGAAGTCCCGCAATCCTCGAAGGTCCCGAAGCTACAGATTTCTTGAATCTACGATCGTTGCTAAACGATGATGAGCGGATGATTCAGGATGCCGTGGCTCGCTTCGTTGACGAACGCATACTCCCCATCGCAGCCCAAGCGTTCGACGATCATCGTTTTCCAAGCGAACTTGTCCCGGAGATGGCGGAAATGGGGTTGCTCGGCTGCAACATCGACGGCTACGACTGCGCCGGATTGAACAACGTCTGTTATGGCTTGGTGTGCCAGGAGTTGGAGCGCGGGGATTCCGGTCTGCGCAGTTTCGTCTCAGTGCAGGGCAGTCTGTGCATGTATCCAATTCTGGCCTATGGAAGCGAAGAGCAAAAGGAACGTTGGTTGCCGGCAATGGCTTGCGGTGAAGTGATCGGTTGCTTCGGTTTGACAGAAGCGGACGGTGGCTCTGATCCCGCATCGATGAAGACACATGCCGTGCGTGATGGCAGCGATTGGATACTCAACGGATCGAAGATGTGGATCACCAACGGCACAATCGCTGATCTCGCAGTCGTCTGGGCCATGACCGATGAGGGAATTCGCGGTTTTCTCATCGAGAAGGACATGCCCGGCTATACCGCGCGCGACATCCAGAAGAAATACTCACTTCGCGCTTCGATAACTTCTGAACTCTTCCTGGACAATGTTCGTGTACCTGATGAGAACATGCTTCCCAATGTTCATGGGATAAAAGGGCCTCTTGGCTGTTTGACACAGGCGAGGTTCGGCATAGCGTGGGGTGCGATCGGCGCAGCCTTGGCCTGCTTCACAGAAGTGCTCGACTATTCGAACGTGCGCGTCTTATTCGGGCGACCGCTCGCACATACACAGACGATTCAGCGCCGATTGGCGGATATGTGCAGGCGCATCACGACGGCGCAGCTTCTAGCGCTTCAACTCGGACGACTGAAGGACCAGGGCGCCGCGCACCCCAGTCAGGTTTCCATGGCAAAGTGGAACAACGTGCGAATGGCGTTGGACGTCGCGCGCGATGCTCGAGACATGCTTGGGGCCAGCGGCATCAGCATCGAATTCTGCTCGATTCGCCATATGCTGAATCTGGAAAGCGTGATCACCTACGAAGGAACCGAAACAATTCACGAACTCGTTGTAGGTCGTGAACTTACCGGCCACGCCGCTTTCTAGTTGATAACCGGGTTCTCAACTCTCAACCGAAGTGCAACTGTGAACTACGCGCCGCTGACGCCATACTCACTAAGGAGTCGATCGGCAATCGCGCGACACTTGGTGTACGTGTCATCGTAGGTAGGTTCTTTCTCAGCCTCGTTATAGGTATTTACAAGATCAGTTAGATCAGCGCCCTGAACAAGTTGATCAGCCATCTCAAACAGGACGTTGTTTTCTTTTCCGATGTGAGCGCGAAGCAGTTCAAGGTATGACTGTCCATGCTCCAGGATCGTGCGAATTGCACTCGCGTCTCCGGAATCAGCGGCCTCGAGCGCCCCGGCGATCGTTCGCACGAGTCTGCGACCCTGTTCGTGCTCGTAGATCATCACGCCAATCGGTCCGCCTTCGCGCGGAATCCCTTTGCGCTCCAGGCAGGGAAAGAGTCGATCCTCTTCCTTGCAGTGATGGCACTTGTCAGCAAAGCCGCGGAAGAACTCGACGAAGGGTTCAAATTCTGCCTGGCGGACACAACCGGACTGTCGCGCTCTACCGAGCGCAATTTCAAAGCAACTGAGCACGATGAGGATAATCTGATGCTCATTTCGCAGACATTGGGTCGGATGCACGGAAGGGGTACTCCTCGTTGGATGATGCGTCACTGCCTCTTGCGGCGAATCGTCCTTACGTGTGTAGATCATGACGAAGTCGCGGCAGAGGGTCGATGCGCAGGCACCGCATTGCGCGGGGAGATCCGATGGTTGTAGTTTCTGCGCCTTCACTTCGTATCCCAAAGACGAATAGAGCTCGACCGCCTCGCGGGCACGGCTCGGCTCAGCGAGGAATCTGCGCGTCCATCCCTTAGCGACGAGAGTCGGATCGGCGGGTATCGACCAGGCTGAGGGATCAACAGTGTTAGGATCAGGGCATTGTGCTAAGTCCGGTTGGATGTTGCGATGTTCGTTCACGCTATGTCACCTTTGCGGTGCGCAAGGTGTTTTCCTGCGCCAATTTTTTCAACCGGTGCTGTCCAAGAATCGCAGCTCCGAGCGCGCCGACGAACTGCACCATCTCCGGCTCCGGTACGTTGACTTCGGATTTGAGTTGATCTCGTACAGCGTACGCCATCGTGCTAAAACGCAGGATCCCGCCGATGAGTGTGTATTGAGGCTCGGCGCGGACTCGCTTGATAAGCTGAACCGACCGGCCGACGAGCGACTCAACCGCACCCTGCATGATGTCTGATGGTGCGGTGCCGAGCGAGAGATGGTTTATTACCTCAGATTCGGCGAATACCGCGCACACGCCTGAGATCGGTACCGGTTCTCTTGAAGTCGTCAGCAGCGGGCCGATCTCCTGCGTTGAAAAGCCCATGTACCGGGCGGTCTTTTCGAGAAATGCGCCGGTGCCCGCAGCGCATTTGTCATTCAAGCGGAAAGAAATAACGCGCGAATTTTTGTCAATGCGGCTTGCTTTCATCGTCTGCCCGCCGACATCGAGTACGGTTCGAGTTCCAGGGAAGAGATGGCACGCTCCGCGCGCGCTGGCGGTCAAGTCGGTGACATGAATATCCTTGAAGTCGACTTGGTGCCGACCGGTTCCCGTAGCGATGATGTAATCAACGTCCGCCTCACTCAAACCGGATTCGGAAAGACATTGCTCGAAAGCCAGCCGCGCCGCCTGAGCGAGTTTGAAGCCCGTTGGCCGAAGATCGCGCCCAAGGACTTCGCTGCCCTCGTCGATAATGATCGCCTTGGTGTATGTCGATCCGACGTCGATGCCTGCGGTGATGGTCATTCGATCACCTCCACAGCGTCCCTTGGGCAGCGACTGGAGCGAATGTGATCCAGCGCGAAGAGAGCTGCCCCGAGCGCGCCCATGTAATGTGAGTCCTCGCTGACATTGAGCTTCTTCTCGAGTTTTTCTTCCAGCGCCCTGATCATCGCGATATTAAGCGTCACGCCGCCCGTGAACGTGACCTGATCCTCGATACCGACCCGGCGAAGTAGTCCGGCAGATCGCGAGGCGATTGATTGGTGAACGCCCCAAAGAATGTCCTCGATCTTCTTGCCTTTGCCGAGCCAGGAAAGAACTTCTGATTCGGCGAACACTGTACACGTCGTGCTGATACGAACGGGCTTGGTGAATCTCAGCGCCGTCGCGCCGAGTTCAGCGAGGGGAATATCCAGCGCTGCGGCTGCTGCGCCGAGGAACCGACCGGTGCCGGCAGCGCATTTATCGTTCATACAAAAGTCAATGATCTGCCCGGTTCCACTGACGTTGATAGCCTTCGTGTCCTGACCTCCCATGTCAACGACAGTGCGGGTACCCGGGAACATGTGGACCGCTCCGCGCCCGTGACAACTGATTTCAGTAACTTGGGCGTTGCCGAACGTCACGCGATACCGCCCGTATCCGGTGCCGATAACGTACTCAACCTCAACATCGCGGTTTCCCGAGTTCTTGATGGCCTGCTCATAGACGTGCTGGGCTGCTTGGACAACGTTCGCGCCGGTATCCATGAGCGAACGACCGACGATTTGTGCGTCTTCGTTGATGATGACTGCTTTTGTTTGTGTCGAACCAACGTCGACACCTGCCGCATACGCCATCGTTTGCCCTCGCTGTTAGGTCACGCTCAACTGTTGCCGACGTGAAGCCAGCCCTTCAAAGAATGCGTCGATTCGGTTTTTCATTTGTGCTTCGGAAACGACACGTCGATCCATCATGTCTGATTCGATAAACAGACTCGGGACATCGTGGTGTTTGGCAAGGTATCGGCGACCGTCGGCCAGACCGGTTGAGACGGTTCTACAACTCTTGATTGGGTGGTACACGATTCCATCCACGGCGAACTCACCCAGCATGCTGGCGAGCATCCGATCGTGATGGAACATGGAGTCCATCGCGTCTCGTACGCTGATGAGCACGCCTTCGGCCAAGCTCTCGATCGGCCGGGTCAGATCGTACTGAAACCCCCGATTGGAACCGCCGGATGCGAACCACAGGTACGTGGAGTTGACAAAGGTTCCGCCCCACTCGGTGAACAGTTCGTTGAAACGGCGGAAGATCGGATAGCAGGGAACGCCGACGAAAATGAGGCGATAGAGCTCTTCGGTCATTGTGCCGATCTTGTGCTTGGCTTTGTATTCCATTTCTTCAGCAAGATCACGGAAGTATTCACTGCCCTGCTTGGTGCCACGGAAGCCGTTAGCGACGCCCAGGTAGATCGTTCCATCGGTCAGCGCGCTAAAGAGCGAGGGGCGACTCGTATTGAGATCGATGATCCTCTTCCAACACTCACTGACGACGTTGGTGTATTCGAGCACCTCGCGCAGCTTGTCGATATCGAATTTCTTTTCAGTTACCTTCTCGCACAGGCTGATCAGTTCTCGAATCTGAACCTCGACATACCGGCGATCGTTCTCGAAATCCTGGTTGCCTTGCCAAGTTTGACCGTCGGCCTCGCGCGTGCCCGGCACGTCGATGGTGAAGATCGGGATCTTGTAGAATCGTTCCCAGATCTCAGCCCATTTGAAGTAAGTGTTGCAAGCGTTGGTCAGGACGGCGAGCGTGGGTCTGGGAATCTGCCCCATGGGGTGATCGCCCCCGCGCAGCTGTACCGCGACGTCGGCCTTCACGTAGCCACAAATGTCAGGGGAGTAACCGTAATCTTCCGCCTCGTTGAGGTATTCATGGGCGACATGCCGCACCGCAGTTTGCAGCGAATTGATCTCAGGGAATACAACCGGCAAGTCGAACGTCTTGAGAACCTCGTTGAGACTTCCCATGACGAAAACGTAGGCGGCCTGACCGCCCTGTTCAGCCGTCTGGGAAAGTGATTCGAACCACTCGCGAAAGAGCCGGGCTCCGTCGCGGTTGCCTCGTCCTACCAGATCTTCAATAGCGTCTGTTGACTGCACATTCTCACCAATGTTTCAGGCGAACAGCAGGTTCTCGAGGAATGTCTCAACCTGCAGTTCCAAATGGTCAAACGAACTCATGTTCTCTTCAAACTCGCTCACAAAATATGGGATGCCCTTCTCGTCCAGCATGTGTGTGTAAGCGACTTGCTCTTCCAGGCCGGGCTCACACATCTTGGCGGCGGCGACGATGACCGCATCCGCCCGGGCGCGCTCGATTCGCTGAAGAAGCATTCGTTCCTTGGGCTTACGGTTGTCATGCTGAACCGAGCTGTACGATGAACAGTTGACGTAAGCTTCAGCGAGATTCTGCAGCGTGTCGCCATCAGTAGGGACATCCTCAAGAAGCCATCGCAGACCGATAAGGAAGTCATCATCGACGACGTAACAGGTGCGTCCGAGCATCCGAATGAGATCCAGCGGCGGCTGCTCACAGAACCCACCCTCAAACACGACTCGAATGCGGTCCTGGGATTTCACCGGTCGATCTTCTAGCTGCTCCAAGACCGCTTCTAACAGCTCGTTGTGTTCCTCGCGTGGAATCATGGAGCCGACGCAGACCAGACAGTACGCGTCTTCGGCGCTTACCAGCCAAGGTGCCTCGCGTTTGATGTCGTAAAGATCGCGCAAGAGCCTTCGGTTCTCATTGAACACAGTTATCGATTGTCGCAGATCGTCATCAGAGATCTTGGTTTGCACGACATCCTCGATGACGCGCTTCATCCTGCCATACTCATCGCGCAGGTATGTCGTACTGTGTGAGGAATTCGGGTTCTGCGGCAAATATAGAATCTGGCAGGGATGATCGAAGTTGCGACCCCAAATGGCGGCAAGATTCCGTGCCGCATCACAGATCGGATGGGAAACAAACAAATCCAACTCTAGCCGTCCGCTTAGTGCGACTTCAAGAGACGTCTTGAGGATGGAGCAAAGATACGAGCCGAAGTGCGCCTCGGCTCTTGTAGGCTCTACCGGGGCACCACGAACCTTTACAGGAAGCATGCCCGCAGCATGGGCAATCTCCTCGGGGAAATACACTTGAAAGTGGCCAACCACTTTGCCGCCGCTGCTTCGCCAACGTTTTACCGTCGGAAAGTCGGGATCCTCGACAAGGTCGCAGCACATTCCAAGCACTTCATCCAAAGGTTTGTCATGCCATTCATCAAGACATCGGGTGGCCATGAGGTCTCCGTTTGAATAGATCAGGTACGATCAACGGTCGGCGTGTCCCTCGCTGCCGTTGGGATACTCCCAGCCGGGCAAGCGAACTTCGGTGCATGCATAATTCATCTTGGGTGGTTTTGCGTTACGATCGAGCAGCTTCAGTAGACCGGTTCGGATAAAGGGATTCTTCTTCGGATTGAACGTCTCGCCGGTCTCGCGCGCTAACGCCTCATCATCCGCTCCACGGAGAAGTTCTTGCTTAAACAGAGCACGTGAGTAGGGCGCATCCTTGGCCATCTGTCGTGCCCGCTCGTAACCGCGCTGAAGGGCATCAAGTTCGTCTTCGAAAACTCCGTTGCTAAGACCGACCTGATGCGCACGATCAGCGGTCATGCCCTGATCGAACAGCTCAAAAATGACCGAGTCGCCCATGCCGAGCCGCTGCAATTCTCCAACCCCGCCGAAGCCGGGCAGAATCGCAAAATCGAGTTCGGGCTGGTTGTAGGTGTGCTTATGTTGCCATGTGGATGTGCGTGTAAGGGCGTCGTACACAAAACCGAACGCGCGCACGTCATAACGAAGATCGAGAAAATAGGTGAACTCAGCGCCTCCACCCCATTTTTCGCCAAGGACGCCAATCGACGCGACGGGGCTTCGCTGGATGAGACGAAACAGCTCAACGGCATTTCTACTCGATGCGGCCGCTTCCGATTCCGAGAGCGGCGCGTAGCCCTTGGATCGCTCGAACCAACCACGATTAAACTCGCGCGCATCCGCGCCGAGCATTCGCATGCCTTTTCCAGCTGCTGTGAAGAGCACGGCGCCACATCGGCCGAGGCGATGAGATTCAAGAACGCGTTGAAAGGCGTGCGCGAGTTGATCGATCACAGCATGATTGAAGACATTTCCGCGCAGTGGGCAGTTGAACACAATACCTGCGACTCGATCACGCGTCGTTGGCTCGTAGAGCTTCAGATCGCTGTAACAGCCACGGTACTCACCGGTCTCTAGATCCAACTCTCCAACCGGAGTTGAGTAATACCGGCCATATTCGAGAAGCCCAGTGATGTTCCGCGCCCGTAGCTCATGCAGCAGGCATCGTTTGCCCTTGCGCGGTCCTATCTCCCCGTCTACATCAAGCATCTGAACCATGAACGGATCGTGAGCATTCTCATCACGGGCGCGGCGCACAAGTTCAATGAGTCCCTCGACCGTAAGATGCGCTATGAGAGCGTCAATGAGCTCTATGAGCCCAATCTTAAAGCGGAGGCCGGCCCGTGTAGAAATATTGATCTGACCAGGTGTTGCGATACCGTCCTGAATAAGATCAAGCGCGTAAAGGCAAATGGGAAGGGCATAACGACGAAATGCGCGACCTCCGGCGTCATTCGCACACGCCACGAGGACGAGCGCATCGGCGCTCTTAATGGTCCCGGCAAGGCGATCATGTTCAGCCGCCTCGTAGTACGACCAAAAGTCCTTACGTGATATCTCAGCAATCTGCGTATAGTCGCCGGAAGTGGGATCGAATACGCGCGCCGGGCGCGGGCGATCGTTGGCGGTCCACTCGTAGAAACCTTTCCTTGCCGGGGCGCTTATGCCCGTAGAGCCGTCGCTTTCCAGCTTGGCGATCCACTTCGGGTAGCGCTGACCATCCCGATCGTAAAGGCTACGCAAACGATCAGTCTTGGGCAGCGCCTCCCCAAGATGCCGGGACGATTCCGTATAAGGCATGTGCCCGGTGTGATCGAGAACTGTGAAAGGATTGGCGGTGAAGAGGTCCCACAACCCGCCGAGCTGCACAATGTCTTGTGCAGTCTCGACGTCCCAGGAGACAATCGCAGCCATTGCCTGGAAGATCGGATCGGTGATATAGCCGTGATGATCGATTGGCAGGGCGATGACATTTTTTTCCAGTATCTGGTCAGCGAAAGTTACGCCCAGCGCGAACGTTTCGTTCGACGCGTACTTACCTTTCATCACATCAATGAGGCGGTTCGCGTCGAAGGGGAAGTACCCGTGGACCGTGAGGAACTTCTCCCGAAGAGTTTCCGATCGGAACAAGACGGCAAGCTCAGCTGTAGTGTGCGATGAAGTATTGGAAAACACCGCAGCGAGGTGTTGTGAATCGATCGAATCCTCAATGGCTTTGAAGATCGCAGCCTTGACGTCTTGACGCTCCGTCGCGACCTCCCAAACGATGTCAACATCCCTGATGTCTTTATATTCTTGTGTAAACCTCGTTCGCTCCTCCAAGGCTTTCACATCTTCCGCCCGAATTCGCTGTTGAGCGACCTCGGCAGTTCGTTGATCAGCTAAGTGATCTCGCGCGCGGTCCAACGCCTCACGTCGGATATCCAGAATCGTGATGGTGTAATCGGTTTTTTGAAGCAAATCGATAACGATCCCCTGTCCCATCGTGCCAGCACCGATAATGGCGATGTGATGTATCTCGTTGATGCGCTTCACGGCCGACTCAAGCGACTTGTCACCAAATGCGAATGCTTTTTCCATAACGACAGTTCCTCTGCACTTCCCGCCTTAGGTCGCGTCTGTCCTGCGCAAGATGACGGCGACGCCCTGGCCGCCGCCGATACACGCCGATGCGCAGCCGTATTCGACGTCTCGGCGCTGCATTTCGTATAGCAGGTCGGTTATCAATCGTCCGCCGGTTGCAGCCAACGGGTGACCGATGGCGATCGCACCGCCGTTGACATTTGTTATCTCTCGATCAAGCTAGAGTTCTTACTCGACCGCAATGACTTGCGCTGCGAATGCTTCGTTGCTCTCCCAAAGACTGACGGCATCCGGATG
>CBDUST010000133.1:0-11296 GCA_965369945.1 uncultured bacterium
CATGGCGGAAGAACGTGGGATTGAGTGAATTGTTTGAGCGTGGGGTGACGGCTGACCCGATCCAATTCAAGGAGAGTCTGCTGCTGGCGATGTGTCTCGTGCCGACCGCGATGATTGGCGCACTCATTGGGGCCAGACTCACGCACAAGCTGCCGATCAAGTTGCTGCGGATCGCTTTCATTCTGCTGATGATGTGGGCGTGTGTGAATATGCTCGGTCTCGTTTGAGTCGCGCTAGAATGAGCGATCGGAACAAGTGCGGAAACCAATCGTGGTTGCGTTCAAGAACACCGTCAAGACCGCCATGTTATTAGGCGCTCTGTTCGGCCTGCTGGTGTGGATCGGCTCCTATTGGGGCGCTGAGGGCATGATCATGCTCGGGGCGCTTGGCCCAGTTATGAACTTCGGGGCGTGGTTTTTCTCTGGTAAGATCGCGGTGGCGGCCAGGCGCGGTACGGAGGTCACCGAGCGCTCCGGCCGCAAGCAGATCGTCGTGGTGGACTATCCACCGCTGGCCGAAGTCCTCGCAGGCATCGGGTGTCCAGTAGCTGTCAGCGTCAGCGTCCGCTGTTCGACAGGTACCACGCCCAGAATGTCGCTATGGACAGGCCGAGCGCAAGAAAGATCGCCAGGACCGAAAGCCACGTCGTCTCTCTTCTCTTGTCGAAGAACGCCCCCAACAGGATTCCCAGGCCGCAACCCGCCAGCCCCCCGACTGGCAGTCCAACAGACAGGCTTATGATGAGGGGGGAAATCCGATTTTGCGGTGCGGGGGGCAACATCAGAAAGACCAGTAGCGATGCGCCGATCAGGGCTCCAGCCGGAAGACCGATCACCGCAAAGATGATTTTCCACAGCCACCGGCGGCGTGGCTTGGTGCGATACGTTTGGCGATTGGCAGGATCGAACGGCCGCCCGCACTCTGGACACCGATGGTCACTCAGACCATCCAGCACATATCTGCACCGGCGGCAGTACATCGTCGGTTTGGTGATGGTTTGGCGTTCGGACATGATTGGCGGTCCCCGCTTCGTTGAGCTTGCGGGAATTGTAGCGACCGCTATCAATCGCTCAACAACTACGCGCACGTCACCCCAGTTGGCCAGCAGCGTCACCAGGTCGAGGATGCCGACCGAGCCGTCGCCGTCGAAGTCAGGTGAGCCGCGGCTAAACTTCGCGTTGCCGATACGGCACGTCACCCGGGCCGGCCGCGGGATATCGATCCTTAGTCACCTGCCGAAGCTCCTGACGAAGATCCATGCGCATGGCATCGATCTGGCAGCGCAGCCGTTGCAGGGTTATCTCAGGTGGGTCGGCCAACAGTTCGTCAGATGGAATCGCGCGGCTCGCCCGAACTTTGATGTGCCCTCTAAGGCGAGGAAACCGCTGCCCGATCGGCCAGATATCGTACGCCCCCTCGACGGCCACGGGCACGACCGGCGCTTTGGTCCGCTTGACCAGGACCAGGATACCGGCCTTGAACTGTCGCACCGCTCCATCGGTGCTTCGGCTTCCTTCAGGGAACATCAAGATGCATCCGCCTGCCTGCAATTGCTCGATCGCAGTACGTATTGCTGAGGCATCACTCCGACCCCGGCGAATCGGAATCGCACCGGGCAATCGAATGAGCCATCCGAACAGTTTGTTACTGAACAGGCCGGCCCTCGCCAACGAGGTAAACGGTCGATCCCATACTAGACAACCGATCGACGGCGGATCGAGATTCGATTGATGATTGGCCGCATAAATCACCGGCCCTTCTCGGGGGATGTTCGCCTGACCGTCATAGCGCAACCGGTACATCATGCGAAAATACACAAAGAACAAGTGCCGCACCAGCGTCCAAACGGCCAGCACGGTGAACCGTGAGAACGTCGGAGCCCGGCGGCGACATTGAAAGACCTTCACGGGTCTAGTCCGGCGTCTTGAAGTTGCTGATGCGCGATCAAGGCCAACTTTGTTACGACCTGATCAACAGTTCGACTGCCCGTGTCTACAACGACCGCTCCCTCGGGCTGGATCAGCGGTCCATCGTCGCGCGACTCGTCGAGCCGATCCCGCTCAACGATGTCGCGCTCGATTCGATCCCGGCTCACCCGCTTCCCGGCGTGAATGAGTTGTAACGCACGCCGCTCGATACGGATTGCAATGTCTGCGTTCAGGAAGAACCGTAAATCTGCGTTCGGGAAAACGACCGAGCCCTGATCTCGACCTTCGCTCACGAGCCGTGGGTGCGCTTCGGCAATCCGCCGTTGGTGCCCGACCAATACTTGCCGAAGTTGAGGCTGGCTGGCAACGACGGACACGATCTCACTCACATCCAGGTCGCGAATCCGCCCGCGGATGTCGCGATCGTCGAGCAGGAGTTGGGGCGGGTCGGTCGTCCAATCGAAGTGCAGGTCGATTTCTTCCAAGGCCGAGGCCAGCGCAGCGCCGTCCGCCGGATCGATCTGAGCATCCAATGCGACCAATGCGGCGGCTCGATACATCGCGCCGGTATCCAGAAACTCCAATCCCAGGCGTTTGGCGAGTTGATGGGCAACGGTTGACTTTCCCGTACCGGCCGGCCCGTCGATTGTGATGATCACTGTAGGTAATTTGGGACCACGATGACTTGGCATGTCCGGCGACATCACGGCTGGGCTTCGATGGCGTCCGCTAGAATCTGACGAGCCTTTCCAATGTCGGCTACAGGGTCGCCGTCGCCGACGTAGTCGATCGCGAGCGTATTGACGAACCCGACGCTCCGAATCGCCTCGACGCCCGCTGCCAGATCGTAGCTCTTATGCTTTCCCTTGCGGTCGAAGGTGTCGACGGTGGCGTGAACCGCGCCTGCATACGGCGCCAACTGCCGCAGCGCATGCACTAAATCACCCGAAGCTGCCGCATGAGCGAAATCCGGTAGCGACCCGACACGGAAACCACCGATCCGCTTCAACAGATCAGTCAGGCGTTCCGGCGATGCGGTGAGTCCTTCGTGAGGTGCGATGAGCAGGTTCAGCTCAGATCGTTCGATGGCGGGCATCACTTCCTTCAATTCGGTCGCCGTCTGGTCCAGCGCCTCATTCGTGTCCGGCGCCTCACATTGCAATGCCATTGCGTTACATCCCAAGCGGCTCGCCGCCACCGCCAGACGCTGTGTTCGATCGGCTGTGGATTGACGCTCTGCTTCGTTGTTACTCGCGAACGGCAGCGGTCGATCCTCGATCAAGACAAGGCACGGGCAGCCGGCCTTATCCGCGCGGTCGCGGAGTTGATCCAGATCCTCCAGCGACCAGCCGGCGAGCATCGACGACGGCACATTTAGGCCGCGCAGTTCTAGCTGCTGCATGGCGAAGTCCGGAACTTCAAGCATCGACAGCGACCGGTCCCCATTATTGGACACCAACGTGCGCAGTGATCGCGTAGCGAGAGTCAGGATCATCGTTGTCCGTGCCTACAAGTCGTTGGCGGGGAGTCTACCCCCCTGTGCGGCCGCCGCAAGCCTAGTTGCTTCCAATGCCCTTTCGGCACGCCGGCTCGCCGGATGGAGAAGAAAACGCCGACCCGGGCAGGCCGACGTTTTCCGGAGGGGAGAAAGATCCAATGCTCTCGAAGATTGGAGCGCAAACTCCAACGTAATTATGATAGCTAGATTGGTAGCTCAGGCCAAGGGTTAGCTTCTACAAATCGCCTATCTTTCCACAAATCACCCACAAAGCCCCGACCTAACCTGGCTTCACGCGACCCGGGCAAACCCCGCGCCTGCCTCACCGGCCCTTCGGGCCGCTCGCGGCTCCGCTTGCCCGCCCAGCGAGGAGCACTATCATGGCCGCCCACACCGCCGCGTCACAAGCATGAGAGATCCGCCCCATGCCGAATCCTCGGGAATGTCGCTTCGCTGAAACCCACGAATGGCTCCATATCGACGAAGATGTGGTCACGCTGGGTCTCACCCAGTACGCCACGAATGAACTTACGGATGTTACCTACGTCGAGATGAAAACCCCCGGTTCGACCGTTCTTCCGGGCGAGTCCATTGGTGAGGTCGAATCGGTGAAGACGACCAGTGATATCTACTCCGCGGTCGGCGGCGAACTGATCGAGTCCAACTCAGCAGTCGCTGAGGACCCGTCGCTGCTGAACTCCGATCCCTATGGGCGGGGTTGGCTGGTCAGGATTCGCACGACCGATCCGTCCCCCCTCGACGCGCTGATGGATCAGGAGACGTACGACACGAGATATCCGACCGGATAATCCTGTCTCCTTCGGTGGTGATCGTTGCGTTGGACTTTGTGCCTCTTGGTCATGGCGCGACAACGAGCCCGGCGAACCTGGACCTAGTATATCGACATGGCCGGCTCGCATTCCTTTCACCTCGTTAGCGATTTCACGGCAACCGGAGATCAGCCCGCAGCCATCGACGCGCTCGTTCAGGGCATTTGCGATGGTCGGCCGTGCCAGACACTTCTTGGCGCTACCGGCACGGGCAAGACGTTCACAATGGCGAACGTGATTCAACGCGTTCAGAAACCTGCGCTGGTCATCAGCCACAACAAGACGCTCGCCGCCCAACTGTACGAAGAGTTCCACGAACTGTTCCCGAACAACGCGGTGAGTTATTTCGTGAGTTACTACGACTATTACCAACCGGAGGCATACATCCCACAACGGGATATCTACATTGAAAAGGACGCCTCGCGCAACGACGATTTGGATCGGCTTCGACTGGCGGCGACGAGTAATCTGCTGTCGCGCGGTGATGTCGTCATTGTTGCGTCGGTCAGCTGCATCTTCGGGCTCGGATCGCCCACCGACTATGCAGACCGCGTGCTGTCGATCACGCGCGGCCAAACCGTGAACCGCCGTGAACTCCTGCTCAATTTGGCGGATATGCAATATGTTCGCAATGAAATGGAGTTCCAGCGCAAACAATTTCGTGTGCGCGGCGACGTCATCGAGGTCTATCCCGCCTACGAGCAGTATGCGGTTCGCATCGAGTTGTTTGGCGACCAAGTCGAGCGGCTCGAATTCATCCATCCAACCTCTGGGGAAGTGCTCGCAGAAGAATCGCAGGTTTTTATCTTTCCAGCCGTTCACTACGTTATGCCGCAGGATCGCCTTGAACAAAGCCTGACCGGGATTCGCGAGGAACTAGACGAACGTGTGTTGCAGCTTCGCCATGAAGGCAAGCTGCTGGAAGCACAACGTCTCCTTGCCCGCACCAAATACGACTTGGAGATGATCGAGGAAGTCGGCTATTGCTCGGGAATTGAGAACTACTCGCGCCATCTCGATGGCCGAAGTCCGGGCGAAAGACCGTTTACCTTGATGGATTATTTCCATCACATCCCCAACCACGATAAGAACGACTGGTTGGTCTTCGTTGACGAGTCACACGTCACCATCCCTCAACTTCGAGCGATGTATAACGGCGATCGTGCCCGCAAACAGGTTCTCGTCGATCATGGTTTTCGACTCCCAAGTGCGCTAGACAATCGGCCTCTTCGCTTCGAGGAGTTCGAACAGTTGGCCGCCCGCATCGTCTTTGTGTCAGCCACACCAAGTCAATACGAGTTGGAAAAATGTGACGGCGAGGTCGTCGAGCAGATCATCCGACCAACGGGGCTGCTTGATCCGACAATTCAGGTAAAGCCCGCTCAGGGGCAGGTTGCTGATCTACTTGAACAGTGCAAAGTACGGGCCGAGCAAGGCGAGCGCGTGCTTATCACCGTCCTTACGAAACGGCTTGCCGAGGACCTTACCACGTACATGCACGATCGAGGCTTGCGTGTGCGATATCTGCACAGCGAAATCGACACGCTGGAGCGCGTGGCGATCCTTCGGGAGCTGCGCGAGGGCGCGTTCGATGTCCTGGTCGGCGTCAATCTTCTGCGCGAAGGGTTGGACTTGCCCGAAGTGTCGTTGGTTTGCATTGTCGATGCGGACAAAACCGGATTCCTGCGCAGTGAAACGAGCCTTATCCAAACGATGGGCCGAGCCGCCCGCAACGTCAATTCCCAGGTGATCATGTATGCCGACACCATCACCAAGCAGATGCGCGCCGCGATCGACGAAACCGAACGTCGCCGCCAACGGCAGGCCGCGTACAACAAGCAGCACGGCATCACCCCGCGGACGATCGAAAAAGCGATCCGCCGAGGGCTCGAACAGGAGCTCGAAGCCCGCAAAACCGCCCGCGCTGCGGTTGGCCCCCAAGCCCATGATGACCAATACGATCGCGACGAGCTGATCCAGATTCTTCAGCGCGAAATGATCGAGGCGGCTGAGCGATTGGAGTTTGAAACCGCAGCTCGTCTGCGGGATCAGATCGCCTCGATCAAGTCCATGCCCGAGTATGGTTCGACCGGCACCATCACCCGCAAGGACGTGGACAGCCCCAAGCCCGGAACAGCCCGCTCACACGCAGGGATCACCCCCAAGCCGCGACGAAAGCCCACGGCCGGCTAAAATTCAGTCGGTCTGCTTCTCACCGGGCAGGATGATGTCCCGATCGCCTACCCCTCGAAGCCGGATGGATCGCGACGCTCGTTCAAGAATCCTGTCGACCACCTGCATCGGCTGCGACCGCATCGCGCGGCCTGCCTGTTCAGGCTGCTTGATCGTGCTCGAAATTGTCGCGTTCTCTTTGGTCATGGGCATCGGCGAGTATTACACCGGTTCCGCAGCAGCCATCAAAAGGATGCGTAAAAGCTAATTTTTCTTCGGCCCGATCGACCCGCATCTGAACTACATCTCGCAAACCACGCGCCAACTTCCTTCCCAATCCATCCCAGCTTCGACTACGACCTATGCCCGCTACACTACAACCGCATGAGCAGACCACTCCCATGTCCTGAAAACGCCAACGTCCTCCTCATCGGCGGCGGTGGGCGAGAACATGCGCTCGCCTGGAAGCTCAGGCAATCTCCGCGCGTTCAATCACTCTGGCTCACCGATGCCGTCAACGGCGGGCTCAGCCAACTCGGCCAACTCTGCCCCCAGCCGATGGACTGCAAAGACGCCTTCCAGATGCAGCGATGGTGTGATCGCAACGACATCCACCTAGTCGTCGTCGGCCCGGAAGTTCCACTCGCCGCCGGCATCACGGACATCCTCGCCACGGATCGACGAAAAGTCTTCGGCCCGACCAAGGCCGCCGCTCAACTGGAATCCGACAAGATCTTCGCCAAAAACCTGATGAAGACAGCGTCGATTCCAAAGTCAGAACATCGCACTTTTCATGACGCCGAGACAGCCGGCCAGTATGTTGATGTCCACGAAGACCCCTGCGTCGTCAAGGCCGTAGGGCTGGCCGCTGGAAAAGGTGTCATCGTCTGCGAAACGCAGCAGCAGGCGCACGACGCCATAGATCGCATCCTTACTAAGCGCGAGTTCGGCTCGGCCGGCGACAAGATCATCATCGAAGAAAAACTATACGGCCAAGAGGTCAGCATTCTCGCACTCGTCGATGGCCGAACAATCTGGATGCTCGACCCATGTCAAGACCACAAACAACTCGGCGAGGGCGACGTCGGGCCCAACACCGGCGGCATGGGCGCCTACTGCCCCACGACCGTCTTGGATAGCGAAACGCTCTCCGCCGTGCAGAGTCAGATCATCGTGCCCGCGGTCGATGCGCTTCGTCGAGAGGGACTTCACTACTGCGGCGTGCTCTATGCCGGGCTGATGTTGACCCCCGCAGGCCCCAAAGTGCTCGAATTCAATTGCCGGTTCGGCGACCCCGAATGTCAACCGCTCATGGCTCGCATCAAAGGCGATCTGTTCGAAATCCTTTGGGCAACCTGCACCGGCACGCTCAACGACGTGTCGATCGACTTCGATCAGCGGACCGCGTGCTGTGTTGTCATGTGCTCGCAGGGGTATCCGAGCCTCTACGAAAAGGGCAAACCCATCACAGGGATCGACGAAGCCGAGGCCCTAAGCACTGAAGATCAACAAGTCATCGTCTTCCATTCCGGAACCAAATACGACGACAACGGCCAACTCGTAACCAACGGCGGACGCGTACTCGGGGTAACCGCCCTAGCCGACGATCTCCAAGCCGCCCGCGACCTCGCCAACGCCGCCTGTCAATGTATTCACTTCGACGGCGCCTTCCACCGCACCGACATCGGCGACCGCATCCTCGTCGCATCGCCGTAACGCCTTCTCTCTTACCCCCTCTCCCCCCGGGAGAGGGCTGGGGTGAGGGTCTTACTTCAAACCTTTCTTCAGAAGATTCACCACAGAGTCACAGAGAACACTGAGGGGATCAAAACGAGCAGGGATTTGAGCCACAGATAAACACAGATACACACTGATGGTCCGAGAGTTCCGGGGGTGGGAGAGGGCTGGGGTGAGGGTCATATGATCTCTCATACTTCCGGTGACTCCATCCCCGAGTTTCCCCCAGTGGTCCAGCGGCCGCCCAATGTCCCCTACACGGGCGTCACCTGATCAGGGGTCACACAAGCCCCTATCGCATTGCAATCCGCATATGAACCGTCGTCTCGTGTCCAGGTGGCATGAGAGTCAGGCACGGCAACGAAGGCCCATTAGTTTGCGGAGAAGGCAGGCGCGATTACACTGTCGCAATCAAAAGACGATCGACACTCAAGACTTCTTCGCTTGTCACGGAACATCAAGATAAACACGAGGCCTCGCTATGAGTGATGTCAAACGGTACGTCTGGGACGCCATGTTGGACGCAGACATGAATGTACGGTACTGGGGCTATATCGCTCGTAAGTATTCACGTTATGATAAGTGGTTGCGGTTTCTTGTTGCGCTTACCTCTTCCGCTGCTGTTGGCAGCTTTGAGATATGGAGGTACTCGACCGGTCTGTTCGACTGGTCCCTCATGTGGGATCTCTTGTGTGCGACAGCGGTTGTTGTGGCAGTCGCTCTTCCGTTCTTGGAATTCTCAAAGGTTGCGATGGAAGCCCAGTCTGCGCAGCCAATCTGGCGTACGTGTGGAAGTAAGTACGAGGATCTCTGGCTGAAACGACGCCAATTGTCGCCGCCAGCATTACAGTCGCGATATTCCGCCATCAAACAGGACCAGATAAAGGAAACAAGTTCCCAGGTAACACTTCCCAGAAACACGAAGCTGATCGTGCAGTGCCAATCTGAAGTACGTCGCGCTCGCGGTCTGAACTAATAGCCACCTTAGGAGAAGTACGATGCAGGATCCAAATGGTAAGGACAAACGACCAAGTGAGGATGCCTCTAAGGAGACATTCGACCGAACGGAGAAGTCGGTGGAGCGCGTAGATGAATGGCCGGCCCCTCCTCCTGATACAGAAGACGATGGGGGTGAGTCGGGCGGCGATGCCGACGACGATTAGGTCGTGGCCAAAATTGCAAGGCGATCGCCTTCGAGCTCGAATTCTAGACGGCCTACCGGCGTCATAGTATGTGCCTTGACTACATCCATCAGGAAGCGGCAATAAGAGCTAACAAGGACAATACCCATGGCTAAGAAACGCGCTTTTATCAGCTTTGACTTTGATCACGACGAAGGGGCTAAGACCATGCTCGCTGGGCAGGCCAAGCACCCGGATAGCCCATTCGAGTTCGTTGACGCGTCAGTCAAAGATCATCTGACTGGAGATTGGAAAGAAAAAGTCCGCCGCCGGATGCACAACATCGACCTAGTCATCGTGCTATGCGGGACGGCAACCCATAGAGCAAGTGGTGTTGCGATGGAACTGGAGATCGCAAAATCGATAGGCAAGGTCTATTTTCTTCTCGCCGCGTACGCAGACAAGTCGTGCACGCGACCTGCCGGGGCTAGCTCGACCGACAAGGTGTACAACTGGACTTGGGACAATCTCAAGGCCCTCATCGGCGGGGCGAGGTGACGGTATATGCGGCGTGCGCTTTGCGTTGGGATAGATCTTTACAGCATCGGTGCACTCAGGGGATGTGTGAGCGATGCCGAGCGCATATCGACCGTACTCGCGAATCACGACGACGGCACACCGAATTTTGAATGCAGAACTCTTCTCGCGCCGAACAGCGGAAGTAACGAGGTCGTAACGCGAGCCAAGCTCAAGCAAGCGATTGAACTGCTATTCAAAGATAGGGCCGAGATTGCCCTACTCCATTTCTCCGGACATGGAACAGAAAACAACCTTGGCGGTCATCTCGTCACGCAGGACGCAAGGCAGTACGACGAGGGAGTGGCGATGGCAGAGGTGCTTGCAATGGCTAGCAACTCCGAGGCTGATGAAGTAGTAATCCTTCTTGACTGCTGTCATTCAGGAACTCTGGGCAATGTTCCGTTAATTAACAACAGTGCTGTGCTTGGCGAGGGAGTCTCCATTCTTACGGCAAGTCGGGGCGATCAGCAGTCGGTAGAGGCAGACGGCGCTGGAGTGTTCTCGTCTTTAGTCGGGGATGCACTCGAAGGCGCCGCGGCTGATCTCTTGGGCGAGGTAACTGCACCGGCTATTTACGGGTTCGTGGAAGGTGCCTTGGGGGCATGGGACCAGCGTCCGTTATTCAAATCGCATGTCTCGAAACTGATCTCGCTTCGGCGCTGTAAACCACCGATTGATGTCGAGATTCTGAGGCAACTACCGAATCTCTTTCCTGTACCGGCAGAGGACATGGCGCTTTCGCCTGAATACGAAAAATCCTCGCCCGAGAGGGATGAGGCAAGAGTAGCAGTGCTCCTCAAGCTTCAGGCATTGAATCGCGTACACCTGGTAGTGCCCGTCGGTGTGCACCATATGTATGACGCCGCGGTGCAATCTAAAGCCTGTCGATTGACAGCTGCTGGCAGATACTATTGGCGCCTCGCAAGAGCCAACAGAATCTAGAGTAATGGGGTGCGAATTCGAATGTTCATATCCTGGCTTTCAAGGAAAGAAGAGCTGTCAGGCTGAATTCTTCGAGTCGGTGGGCGGGAAGAAGGCATGAAGAAGGCTTGAGGGGTGAGGCTTGAGGCTTGGGAACTGCTAACTCCTAGCCCCTTCCGGTGGCGCCGATACAATGGGGCCATGAGTCGCGTGCCAAACAATCCAAAGGAAACCAGCACACGATTGAGGCAATCCGTCACTGAGAAGAAGAAGTGGCAAAGAGAGGCCGAATCGCAAGGTGTTTCCATTTCAGCACTTATTCGTCACGCGGTCAACGAATACATCAACCGTCGGAAAAAATCTGCAAGAAAATCCCGATAGGCGCTTGCACATGATAACGTTTGTTGCTACATATGTAGACATCGTATTTTTTCGAAATTGCCCCCGCGCTGCGATAACAGCCGGGGGCGTGGACCGAACTCGCAAGGAGTCCGATCATGACGAGTATAG
>CBDUST010000134.1:0-11264 GCA_965369945.1 uncultured bacterium
GCGGCGTCGCGCGCCCGGATGAGCGACCGGGCCTCGTCGCACACGATCATGATCGGACGCTGCCCGAAGGGGTTCCGCGAGTAAAGACGTGAGTAGTACAGCGGAAAGACCACGCGCGCGGCGCACCAGAAGTCCGCGATCGTCGAGTCGATGCCTCGCGCGTCGATGAACACTGGCCTTCCTTTCTCGGCCATTTGGAGAAGTGGAAAGCCCGCCTGAACCGCGAGCACGTCCTCGCCACAGACTTGACGCACCGCGTTCACGCGATCCAGGAGCCGAAGTTGGAAATTCTCTTGGCTCGATCCGCGCGGCTGCTTCTGCTGCTGAACGTGTTCGAGGAAGTCTATGAGGCTTGGCGTGACCCCGCGGGCTTGGCCGAGCTCCCATACCTTCATGAGCAACCCGTACGCGAACATCTTTCCGGGTGCCTGCATGAGGAAGAAGACCGTCAGCAGCGCCGCCATCACCGCCAGCCACCCGTCCGTCGGCACGTTGGGCGGAGGCTGCAAGAGGTTGTGCCGGTCGCGCTTGACGGGGACAATGAGCGCGTTGGCAAGGCGCTGCGCAAGCCCAAGCAGGTCGCCACGGCGCTCGACGACTACCACGCCGTATCCCAGTCTGCACAGTTGCTCAATGAACGCCGCCGCCGCCGTGCTCTTTCCTGACCCAGGCTCGCCCCACAGCCCCGTGCCGGGACTGAAGTCCAGCGGCGAGCAACGGAACACGCGCTCGAACGGCTCCACCGGACCGATGACGATCTTTCCCTCACCTAACCGATCCAGCGGTGGATACGGCTCAAACGCGTCGTCGAAGCTGAGTCCGAGCTGCTGGCACTTGTCGATCATGCACTCTCGAACGAAGTCGCGTTCCTCCGGATGCAGCCGTGCGCACGTGAGCCATTGATCAACCTCCGCACAAAACGGCCGGAGCTTGTCGGCCAATTCTCCGATGCTCAGCTCTTCCCATCCTTCCGCCCAGGGCCGACTCTTCCTGTTGGGCATAGGTGTGCTCCGTCACCCGACGCCCGGTGGAGACAGTGGCTCAGGATCGTCCAGTGGATCAAGTGGTTTAGGAAACACGGGATCGAGCGCAAGGCCCGTGAGTGGATCACTGGGCTCGTCAACTCGGCCGTCAAGAAAAACCCCTGCGTCAACAAGCGGACCTGATGCTGGATGGACCACTTCAAGCCCGGGCGCTTCGGGTGACGGCTCCGGCGGGAGTGGCTCACTAATCTCCGGTGATCCGAACTCTGGATCCGGTGAGAGCTGCTGCTCGGCCGGCAACGCTGGAGCGGCGTGACTGGCGTCGACGCCACCTGCGCCAGCAAGCTCTTGAGCCGCTGCCTGTCTCGCCATTCGTATAAACTCCAGTTCGACCTGCTCGCGGCTCCTGATCATCGGATCCGCGAGCATCTCGTCCTCGGCCACCTCGTCAGTGGGCAACTCAGGAGGCAGCTCAACAGGTGGCACGCTCGCGGCTGGCCCAGAAGGATTGTGGACCGTTTCCGTATGCGACTTCTCGCGTGAGCCGTACGATTCCTCGCCGTCATCGCGAACGGAACGATACGGCAAGGGATGCGCCCGGCCTGATCCACTGGAACCCCCGCCCGAGCCGGCCACTCGCTTGCCCTTTGAGCCCAAGCTGATTCGATCACGCGGGCGAGCGCTTGTCCTCTTTCCGGCGTTTCGCCCGAGCCGGAGTGGGTAGCGGCATTCTCGCGTCTCCTCATCACACCACTGACAGGGCCGCGCGCTTTGCGGTCCGTCGATCACAATTCCGCGCGCAAGGCACACCCATGTCGCTGCATCGTTCACTTGATGGTCCTTAGTGCTAGGAACGAGAAATCGTTGGTCCTGTCAATGGCGCAATCATCCTCGACTCAACAACTGTGTCCAGAGGCAAGGCGTTATTCGGAGCTTGAAGCAATTTCCGAATAAGCGATTAGCTCTTGCGGTCTACTTGCGAACGTGAGATGAATTGCATCAGCCACGCGAAAGGTTCGCGGTGCGAATCACGATCGGAGGTTGATGATGAAGCGTCTGACACTTTCAACGAACAGGAATTACGTTGCCGTTCCCGCTGCCGTCTTGCTGATCGCGGTCCTTCCGCAGCAAGTCTTTGCAACGCCAGACGACACGATCCTGACGACCTACAACGACTCGCTCACAACGTATAAACCGTCGGGCAAGTCGAACATTCAGGACATTCGCGCATTGATCGACCAGCGCGGCGTGAACTTCGACGGCACGATCCGTCTGGGCTCTACACATCGCATGGCTCTGGCAGCCGACCCATTCGGTCAGTCCTGGAACCGCAACCAGGTTCTGTCCGGCCTGCGACTGGATACGGGCACCTTCATCATCAACGACGTCGATCTGGCCTTCCCGGCTCAGGTTCCGTGGGTCATCGGGCGCAGCTATTACGCGCGGCAGCACGATGGGACCTCTTACTTCGCTAGCACCGGCTACCAAGGCAAGAACTGGTTCCAAAGTTCCCAGCCGGAGTTGGTGTTCGAGGACAGCCAAGACGACGCTGAGGACATGATCTATCTGATCTACGGCGCAGATCGGTTTATTGCGTTCAATCGTGCAGATGTAGAGGGGACGCCCAGCACCACGACGTTCAAGGCAGTCAACGGCGCGGCGGGGGCGATTCTGCTGCATACCTTCGACGACATCGATTTGGCGACCTACTACGACCAAAACGGCAAACGCTACGACTTTTTCTGGTTCGGTGATGCCGATACGGATGACGATATCGAAGGGTCGATCTGGCGGATCATGGATCCGACGATCGAAGTCGATCCCTATGACACGGGTGACCGTCTGGTGACCACCGATGGCAATGTCGCCTATGTCGGTGACGTCGGCAATCCGAACACGGCCCTCAGCAGCTACGACGCCACGATCGGAGCGATCACCACGGCGTATGACAGCGCGGGGCGGCGCTTCACGTATACCTTCACCAGCGGAATGCTCACACAGGTCAAGGCCGAGATCAACTCCGGCGGCTGGACTGAAGTAGGGAAGGTTGATTACAGCTACTACATTGCGGCTGACGCCCACGGTGAGGCTGATGATCTTGAGCTTGTCACCATCACCATGCCGTTGACCGACTCCGGCGTGTCACAGTCCAAAGACAAGTTCTACTGGTATTACGAAGACACCTACAATGCCACAACCAACCCCGGCTATCACCATCAGCTCCAATACATCATCGACTTTGAGGGGTACCGCAACTACGACTGGGCGCAGGACTCCGATCTCGACGATGATCCGTTAACGGCTACGGAAGCCAATCTCAAACCCTACGCCAGTACCTACTTTGAGTACGACACAAGCCGTCGGATCGTCAGCTATTGGGCCAACGGTGCTTGCGGTTGCTCAGGCGCCGCCAGCGGCACGCACACCTTGGAGTACGAGACCAACGACAGCTACTCCGACGGCGCTGGGTACGATGAAGATGAGTGGAAGTCTCGCACGATCGTTCAGAAACCCAACGTTACTTATGTCACTGCTTCCGGTGCGATCGAGTCCTGGGTCACCCAGTACTTTGACGAGACCGGACAAGCGCTGGACCGGGTGCTGAGCGATGATGATCCTGATACGGCCAGCAACTTCTGGGCGACGAAGATAGACCGCGATTCCAACGGCCAGGTTACGTCGATTCATTCACCGGCCAACGTCACCAGCTACACCCATTCTACGGCGATCTTTACCACTTCCACGACCGTCGGTCTGGTCAGAACGTTCTTACGTAAGGGTAGCGGTAACCTGGTCCGCTTCGCGGACTTTGGCAAGCACAAGGCGGGTACCAGCGGAAGTGCCTACCTGGATAGCAAACCCGTGTACCTTACGACTGATCGGATACTGACCGTCGGCGACGTTGGCGTGACGCGCCCGTTTATTCTGAGCCGACGTGTCTACACCCAGGAGATCACATCGGGAACGACCGGCTCACACGAGACGACCCTCGACTATGACTGGTACAGTGCGACTGCCACTGACGTTCTGCACCTCGTGCCCAAGAAAATCACGACGACCAGTCCGGCCGTGAGCACAGCCAACAACGGCTCGAACTCGACAACGGCGGTAAGTCGCTATCTGCGCAAGGACGGTACGACCGCCTTCATCGAGTCGGCCACCGGCATCTTCACTTACACCCAGTTCACCGATGGTCAACTCACGAAGCGCATTAACGATGTCAAGACCGACGGAACTTTCGATACCGGTGACGATCCCAATACCGTCTGGGGCATCACGGAGAGCGCCGACGGTTGGGATGTAACAACCACCTTGACCTATGACGATCAAGGGCGACGCGACCTTGTGACACCAGATGACGGTCCTGTGCGCAAGACCTACTACTCCAAGATTGCCGACGGTCGGTATGCCACGCTGGCTTACGCTGACTATGAAGATCTTGCGACGGACAAGTATCACGGGCCTGTGTCATATGCAGTCACGAATCATGCCGGTAAAGCGGAGGTGCAGGCGACGGTGGAGCTGTCGGGCAACGAGTCCACAGAGTCGTTGACTAATCACATCGACGAGGCTGCAACCGATCCCATCCTTGCCGTTGAGACGGCGTCCGACAAGCTGGGGGATCCTGCGCGCATGACGGTCACCGCCTACGACGAGACGGGGACCACGGTCGAGGAATCGCGCCCGTACTTCCTGATACCCGCTTCCGGCTCTGGCAGCGAGGGCACCAACTACGATGCCACGTTCTTCGGGTATGACAATCAGGGACGAAGGTATCGCACCAAATCCCCAACCGGCACGATCACCCGCACCGACTTTGACCCCCTCGGGCGCAGCGTGAGACAGTGGGTCGGCAACGGTGACGAGGACTTCGATGGCGGCTCCGGCACCGACAACATGGTCAAGACTTCAGAGAACGTTTACGACTCCGGCAGCGCCGGCGGCAACAGCCTTCTCACCACGCGAACGGCTTTCGTCGAGGACTCCGACACCGACAAGCGCGACACGAGCTTTAGTCACAGTGTCTCGGGGAGAGTCTTGCTCACGACCAACGAGAATGCGCCCCACATCTTTAACAAGTACGACAACATGGGTCGGCTCATCGCCTCCGGCCAGTTCAGCTCGACCGCTTCCATCGTGGTGGGCACGGACGATCCGACCACTGAAACCACCAACCGCATCGGGCTCTCTCAGACCTTCTACGACGAGATGGGAAGAGTCTGGAAGAGTCAGCGTCACGAGATCGACGATACCGATGGCTCCGATGATGACACTCTCCAGACGCTCACTTGGTACGACGCCGCCGGTCGAACGATCAAGGTCGACGGCTCGCAGCTCACCAAGAGCGCCTTTGACCGGCTCGGTCGTCAGACACATAGTTTTACCCTGGCCAGAGATAACGACAGCGCCTATGCCGATGCTGATGATGTGACCGGCGACCACGTGCTCGCCGAATCCCAGACGGTCTACGAGTCCACCGACAGCTCCGATGTGCTGATGGGGGTCTTGATCAGTCGGGAACACGACAACAGCAGCGATACCGGCGCGCTGGACACCAACGCCGACACTGACGATCTACTCGTCACGGCGGCGAATCTTAACGGACGGGCTCAGATCACGGCGATGTGGTACGACCGCTTCGGGCGCACGACCGATATGGTGCGCTACGGCACCAACGGCGGCAGTAACTTCGATAGGGACGGTCTATCCGTACCGTCTCGCTCCGACACAGAACTGCTCACCGAGCAGACCTACAACGATGACGGCACGCTTCAATCCACAACCGACCCCCGGAACTTGGAAAGGCGCATCGAATACGATGATCTGGGTCGGCAGACCGTCGTCATCGCCAACTACGTCAACGGCACACCCTCTGGGGATACCGGCGACGACGAAATCTACACGCGCTATGTCTTTACCGACGGTCTGCGCACCAAGATGTGGACGGACGTCGACGGCGACAACACCATCGATGCCGGCGATCAGGATACGATCTACACCTACGGCACCACCAAGGGTGTCAGCGCTGGTGATTCCAAAATCCAGACCGGGCACCTTCTTCAGAAAGTCCAGTACCCCGACTCCTCCGGGGGTACGGACGTGGTGACGTTCGCCTACAACGCCCAGAACCAGCAGATCTGGACCAAGGACCAGGAAGGCAACATCATCGAGACAGACTTTGACGACTCAGGTCGCCAAACGCACAAGCGCATCACCACCTTGGATGCAGACTTTGACGGGGCGGTCCGGCGGATATCCACCACCTACAACAATCGCGGGCAGCGCGAGCTGGTCACCCAGTACGACAACGCCACTGTGGGCTCCGGCAGCGTCGTGGATGAAGTCAAATTCACCTACGAGGACTGGGGCAACGTCTCCAAGTTCGAGCAGGACCACGACTCGGCCATCGGCGGCACGTTGCTCTATGACGTTGACTACACCTACGAAAAGGCGGGAACCACAAATGGCCGCAACACGATCCGGCGGACCGGGATGGATCTGCCGGACGGCACCACGATAACTTTTGAGTACATCGGCATCAGCAGCTTCGACGAGAATGTGAGCCGGGTCACGCGGGTCAAAATAAGCTCGACGGTCCTGGCCGACTACGACTACCTCGGCGTAGGGCAGGTCGTGGGGATCGACTACCCCGAGCCGGATGTCTTTTCCAATCGCCACCTGGCGAGCAATTACGATGCGCTGGATAACTTCAATCGGGTCGAAGACGACCTCTGGTACAAGGACCTGGCCACGGACGTCGCGTTCTTTGATCTGGATATCTCCTACGACCGCGGCTCTAACATCACTGCCGTAGTTGACAACGTCCACGTGGATGGTTCCAGCAACGGGCTTTATGACACGTCCTTCACCATCGACAACCTCAACCGGCTCACCAAGAGCCAGTGGGGCGATTGGAACGGCACCACGCTGACCAACGAGCAGCGGGAGACGCTCTGGACGCTCACCCAGACGGGCAACTGGGACCCCCACAAGCTGGACCTTAACAACGACAACGACTACATCGACACTGGGGAGTTCAATGACGACCGCACGCACAATGACGCTAACGAGCTGACCGGCCGAGACACCGACGACAACGGCACGGATGACTACACGCTTGTCTACGACGCCGTGGGCAACCTCACCGATGACGGCGAGAACTACGAGTACGAATACGATCCCTTTGGGCGACTGCGCAAGGTCACGAAGACCTCTGACCAGGCGCTGGTGGCAGAGTACACCTACAACGGCCTGGGGCACCGCATCACCTGGCACTACGATACGGACACCGATAATGACGTGGACGTGAACGATTCCACGTACCGCTTCATCTACGATGATCGTTGGCGGATCGTGGCCACGTACCGCGATTCAGATAGCTCGCCCAAGGAGCAGTTCGTCTATCACAACGCGGGCGCCGATGGCCGAGGCGGCAGTTCGTATATCGACAACGTGGTATTGCGGGACAAGGACGCCAACACCGCTTGGACGGCGGAAAGTGACGGCACGCTTGAGCAGCGCATCTACTACTGCCACAACTGGCGCGGGGATATCTCGGTGCTCATCGAAGATGATGGCGACATGGTGGAGTGGATCAAGTACTCAGCGTACGGCAAGCCGTTCGGTCTGCCCAAGGGTGATCAGGATTCCGATGGCGATCTGGATTCGACCGATGTGAACGCGATTACGGGCTGGGGCGGGAATCCGTATGATGTGCGCGCCGATCTGGATCTTGACGGCGATATTGATATTGCCGACGGCATCTTCGCCAACAACGCCAGCCCCATCACGCTCGGTTGGGGCAATCTCTCAAACGTCGGCAACCGCAAGGGCTATGCAGGGTATGAGTTTGATGATGTGCTCGCCGGCAGCGCAAGCATCCACCACGTGCGCAACCGCGTGTACCACGCCCAACTCGGCCGCTGGACTCGCCGCGATCCGTTGGGGTATGTAGATGGCGCGAATCTTTACGGATATGGACGTTCGAATCCGATTGTGAGTTTTGATCCGAATGGAACTGCGACCGATTCAACACCCTGCTGGCTGCTTCAGACCAATCTTGCCTTATGCCTCGATTGTTGCATCAATCGAATGATTGAAAACATCCTTGAGTGTGCTGAAGAATGGGAGGAAGCAGTGGACCAGTGTGATGGCGACGGTGTATGCGAGTGGGAAGCGAACATCGTTTACCAGGAATGTATATTCACGGAGTTAATAGGAATCGATACGTGCGCCGACCTGTGTAAATTTACGTTTGCGCCACCACCACCACCTGATCCTGGTGATGGTGGTCCACCACCACCGCCATACAACCCGATTCAGCCCGTTCCAGGTGATCCGTTCGCGCCTGGAGAGTTGCCATGGGTCTGACCTCGCCCCGATGTTTGTACCAACCTCTATGTTGGTAGATTGCAATTTGCGCTTGTACCCGTTTCTGTACCAGCCGTAGCGTGAGACTTGGGCTTCATCCGGCCATCTCCACCTGGCTCGACGATGCAGCGAACTACCGTGGCGCGGTAACAGAGGAGTGCGGAGTTGATAAATGCTCTTTGGACGTGCTTGGTAGTAGTCGTCGCGCAGAACGAGTACAGCTAACGAAGCCTAGTTCCAACCGCGTCGCCAGTTGCAACAATGATGATAGTACAAGCCCATCCTCGCGAGCGATTCGAAGGAGCCAAACAAGGATAATGACTGGTGAGTTGAGACCTGAAGGTGCTAATGTCATCGGTAATGGGCAATGGAGCGAGTGCCCCTCTTGTTTGCAATCCTGCATGGATATGCCTACGTCTGAGGGCGATGCGGAGCCTCCTGAATGTGGATTTGCAGTTGTGTTCCTGTCGGGAAGATCGATCTGATCTGCGAGATACAAGGCTCCGGTCGGGATGAATGTGCTCCACAAGCCGCGTTGCCCGGTCTTGGACCAACCAGCGTATGTGGACGGGGAGCTTGTTTGAACTCTCACAGCGAATGACCGACGGCTCTTAGCGGCCGGCCATCCGACTCACCATTGCCTTCGACCGGAATGCTTGAGAGAATCTTTCCAGACCACAGTGCTTCTGGCGATTACCGGATCCGGAATCGGTGAGCGGCCAGTATCCGGATCTGGTTGACGACGAAACCTCAACAGTGGGAATGCGATAACTATGAGTAGTCAGAGGCTTGAGGAAAGTGCTCGAAAGCGCCAAGCGAGCCATGAACACTTCAGTTGCCCTTGCTGCGGGTATGATCTGAGGCAGATATCCATCCAAATATGCCCGGAATGCGGTGCCCCGCTGGAAGTCGTCGTCGCTAGTCCTTGGTCGATTCGGGATGTCGCAACTTATCTTATGCTGATCTTCGTATGGTCTGCTTTAGCATGCACTGGGTCAGCGATGGGGCATTATCGGAGGATCTTGGATAGGGTTAGAGTTGGGAATGTGAGGGAAGAGATGAGAGAAAGACTTGAGGAATTCACGACGGAGCTTCGCAGAGCAATGCAAGACTCGCCCACGTCTCCTGCACCTTCAGTCGATGCGGCACCGTTATCTCAAACGGACCGGGTGTCGCTATTGGACTTCCCCCCCGTTGACTTAGCGATTATTGTTTGGTTTGCCATCCTCGGATTTATATCCGCGAGCGCACTTCTAGCAGTTGTCTACTACAGAAGGCATCATGCGCCCGTGAAGTTACGGGTTTTCTTTCTTCGTCTCAGTGTTTTGATATTCGGACTATATTGGGCTACAGCGATCGTCCTTGAGTCGCTCTCGTGAGCGGTCGGGCCGTTGAGTGCAAGAACTCTGTCCAAGATAAATGACGAATAGAAAAGCAGTTGCAGCAAGTCCGATGAAGAAGCGATGTCCAATGGGATCAAGTGATTTGAGTCACAGGTGCGGCGATTGGCGAGATGCGCGCACACAAACAGCACCAAATCAAGAATCCAACTCACGCAGCCTGAGTTCGGTCAGGCCGCTTCTCTGTAGTAGTGTTTCAACAATCCGCCGAGTCGTTCCTCGCAAAGAATACGACCGGCAGTCAATTCCGGCGGCGGCCCATCACGACACGGTGGCAAGTGACCGACGGCAGAGTGAGGTCGACAAGAGTTGTAGAAGTCGACATACTCATTGACGAGGTACTCCAGATGCTTCTCGCCAAGTATGACGAAGTGACTCAGGCATTCTTGCTTGATCGATTGAATCGCACGTTCCGCGATTGCATTCAGATCTGGAGATCGAATAGGAAGTTTGATTGGGGTGATGCCTTCAGTATTCATGATCGCATCAAAGATATCACCGAACTTCGCATCACGATCGCGGATCAAGTACTTCGCCTGCATATTGCTCTCCTGCACATACATGCAGAAATTCCTGGCTTGCTGAGCAACCCAATCTCGATACGGATACTTGGTGCAAGGCGAGACAACCATCCTGCGGCTGCCAATATGTATGAACAGAAGCAGATAGAACTCAACGAGACCACGAGCCGTCCAGGCTTTGACGGAGAAGAAGTCACACGCCCAGAGTGTTTGCGCATGTGCCTTGATAGACTGATCCCATCGTCCTTCGCCACGAAGCGGATCAGGAGTGATCCCGTGGCGCTTGAGGATATTCTTGATGGTGTTTCGTGCGAGATGGATGCCGAGTTTGTTAAGTTCGCCGCGAAGCTTCGTGTAGCCCAGACCTGTTTCGTTGGCGATACGAATCACCAGCTGCTGGATCGATTCAGTCGTCTGTGGGCGACCTACTTTGTTAATGGGTGGTCGAGCTCTCTTCCTCTCACCGTTGATCCATCTGAGGAACGTTCGGGGCGTGACGATCGAGATAAGGTTTTTGATTGCCGATCCCAGTGGCTTTCCCAAACGAATAAGTCGAGCGCGTTCAGATGGAGCGACAACGACGCGCTTGTCATTGTCTTCAGTGTTCACCGTGACCGTCACTCGGGCACAACTGCAAGATGCCGTGTCCGCCCAATTGCGCCGATCGTCTCAGCGAGAGATCCCTTTCGTGGCGGCCGCCAGAACCGGCCTTCGGGACCAAGACGGTCATCTAAACACCGAATGCGACCAAGTTCGCGGGTCTCGGGGCTGACTGTGGCTGTGCCCCGTGTTTGTCTCCGAGATGCCAATCACCGGATGACGCTCAGTCAGCTCGATGATCATTCTCGTCGGGCTTCTTCTCTTCTTCGCGGACTATCTTGTCGACAGCTCCGCCCTGACAGCGCTTGACAGACCCGCCCTCATGGAAAGCTTGATATAGCTGTCCAACCAATACATCATCGGCAAGTTTGGCAACGGTTACGTGGTCG
>CBDUST010000135.1:0-11226 GCA_965369945.1 uncultured bacterium
TCGTCACCGATCATGATTGTCTCGTCGCGCTGACGTGAGAGCACCAACACGTGCAGGCTCCTTCGTGACTGGGGATCCGCATCGGGATCGAATCCCGCAGGACCCTCGCCGAGGCTTCCGTGCCCCGGGCCGGTCAGATCGATTCCATCGCCCACCAGCGGCTTGTAAGCCAACTGGAGAAGCGCGCCGTTTCCTCGGACGCGCTACTACGCCGAGGCAACGGCCGCCGGCTTGTCAAGCTGAACGATCTCATGCCGAGTCGTCCATCGCTTGTCGGCCAGCACCAATTGCATGGCGTGACGGGTGACTACGTTGACGATAAGCGGACCTTGCAGATTCGCCGTCAACGCGCGGTCGTGCTTGTTCAGGATCACAAACACCTGCGCGTCGTCGAGCTTGTCTAGGCCCAACTCATCCATCTGTTCCCGGCGAATGGGAACCTGGTAGTCCCGCATCCACAGGCTCGGGTCAGTCACCACGAACGCCAGCTCCGGCGCGTCGATCGATTGCAGCCAAAAGAATGCCGCATCATCGTCCGGCTGGAGCAGTGCGTACCTCGTGAAGCTCGTAAACCCGAGCAAGCCTGCGGGGAAGGTGATGATGCGATTCGCATCCACATCCACCATACCGAAGCGGGTTGTCTCGACGTTCATCTGAACGCTCCGAATCCATCGGCCAACCAATCCTTGGTCTACGCTGCTCTCAACTCCAAGAGCAGTAGGACCTCCTGTCCAAGCGCCGATCCGGCCGGTAGACCGACGCTGATATCAAATCTGCTACCGCAGAAAATCCATCAGACTCAAAGATGCCGCCTGACTTGCGGTAATAAGCCCAGCTTGAAGCTGTTGCTGTAATGTTGAAAAGCGAATAGCCGCCTCTGTAAAATCCATGTCTTGAACCTGACTTCGCAATGAAAAATCTTGAAGCCGCAAGTCTTCCTGGCGTCGTGTTGCATCCATTACCTGACGATTGCGGACCCCTGCTGTCGCTCGCGCGTTCGCAAGCCGATTGATATCCGTTTCCAAACTCCCTGTTGCAAGTGTGATGCCGCGCTCATCATTCCCCAGTAACGCATCACGAAGGGCGATCAGGTGCGAGAAAACACTATCCACGGCAACGGTTGCGCGATCTTCGCCTGTCAAAGTTGCGCCCGTAGTAGACCCGAGAATCCCCAGGTTCTCCGCTGCATGCGAACCGTTGAGCGCTTCCACGAGCGTGGTCGCACCGACTGTCACGTCCGTCAGCTCGATGCCGTTCCCGTCCGCGGCTAGAGCAGCCTCAAACTCCGCAGGAACTGCAACGCCCGCCGCCGTCGCCGCAGCGTTAATCTTGTCCAACACGTCGGCGACGGTGGTAGCACCGGCGAGGTCGACATCGAACGTGCGCCCGTCCTTGACTGTGATCCGAAAATCAAGGTCCCTTGCCGGGTCGGGGAGACCTGTGATCGGGTCAACGTTCCCCGAGAGAATCTCTATACCGAGCCCGTTGTTGAAGTCCGACAATTCCGTCCATGCGGCCAGCGAGCGGACACCAAGTTCCGTGGCCGTCGTTCCTCCCGCCACCTCTGCAATCGCCATCTCCCCGCCGGACAGTTCGTTGATGAAGTTCAGCCGATCACCGGTATCCGCAATTTCCACGCGCACACCCAGGTTCAATCCCTTGACTAGGTTCTTGATGTCCTGCACGGTCGTCGCGGTCGATAGATCCAGATCCCGCGTCTGACCAGCATTGATGACTCTCAGCGTCCCCAGTGGTAGCGTCACGCCCGTCAGGCTGGTAACGAGTGTCAAGTCGGTCAGTCGCGGATCGACATCGGAGCCGTCTATCGTGACGCCGTCAAAGACTTGTGCGATCCCCAGGTCCGAAGCCGTACCGCCGCCGCTCGGATCGGTGATCGTCACGGTAACCCCGCCGCTAGGCACGATCTCAAAGGCGTTGCCGGCAGCGCTGATCGCCACGGTCGCACCGGGATCCTCGGTTTGGATCGCCGTTTGGATCGTGCTGATCGCATCAGCCACCGTGTGCGCGCCAGTCAGATCGATCGTCACGTCCACGCCGTTCACGTCGGCGTTGATGGAGCCCAAACTCACACCCAATCCTCGGGCGCCGTTGAGGTCCTGCAGCCTCGTGTTGCCGGTCATGATGGGATCAAGGTCAACCGCTCCTTCAACTCGCGCGCTCAGCGCGCCGAAGGCTTGTTCCCCTGACAAAGTGATCGGAATCGGTCCGGCCGACCCGACGTCGGTCGTCATGCCGTCGCCTACGCCCTGATACTGCAATTTGCCGAGCAGTTCGACCATGGGAGGTAGCGCCGTCTCATCACCTCCGAAGAAATACAGATCTTGAAACTGCCGGTTCGCGATGCCGAGGAGCTGATTGATCATCGCGTCGATCACTTGCGCCTGGTTCTTGCGGGTCTCGCTGTCACTACCGACCCCGATTTGACTGGACCCAAGACCTTTGGCCTCCAACCGCATCTCTGAGGCGTCTCCCAGCGCTGCATCGACGTTCCCTAGAACCGAATCGCTGTGTGATAGGTTGCGCAATCGTTGATCGCGGCGCTCGATCAGGTCGTCCAGCACACTGATCGAACTTGCCGCAACCGGGTTGTCCGAAGCACGGTTGACCGCCTTGCCGCTGGCCAGTTGGATCTGCAACTGCAGGATATCCCGCTGGGTCCGGGTCAACGAACTCTGTACGATCTGGGAAACGAGCGAGTTGGGAACACGGGCTAGATTAGAGGGAATGCTGCTCATAAGAAGGGATTAGGAATGAGGGATGAGGGATGAGGGGAAGATAAGGTCAGATGATCGATAATAGTGTTTGGAGGGTTTCGTCGATGACAGCGATGAAGCGAGCGGCGGCTTGAAACTGGCGCTGGAAGGTGAGCAGGTTGATCGTTTCTTCGTCCAGCGACACGCCGGAGACCGCCTGCACTTGTGCGGATAAACTCTCGCGGACAAGACTGGATGATTCAACCGCGTCGTTGGCGGCGCCGGCCTTGACCGCCAGCGACGTCACCGCATCCCGCCAAAATCCACGAAGGCTCGTTCCACCCAACTCCTGCACCGAGACGTCCTGCAAATCGGCCAGTAACAACGCCGTGTCGTTGGAGCCCGGCACATGCCCCGCCCCGGCCGCAACGAAACTCGGATCGTTCCGAATCGTTTCGTTCACACCAATTGTTGCCGCATCCGCGCCCGTGAAGAAAGTGTTCAAACCCAAAGCCGCCAGCGCACCGCTCGTATCGTCGGAGAAACTGATCTCGTATCCACTGTTGGCGGCAAGCTCGAGCGCTTTCGTAGCGCTGGAATTCGCCGTCACGTTCGGAACACCGACCACCACGTTGATCTCGTTGATAAGATCGTCCAGCGAATCCGCGTCGCCATCCACGTTGATCTGGTACGTGGTCCTCGTTCCCGAGTCCTGGTGCGTCACGTGGATAAAGAAGCTTCCGTTTTCGATCGGGAAGTCCAGCCCGGCCCCGGCAGAGTTGAGATTCACCGTGGTGTCGGCAACGTTGTACGTGCCTGTCAACTGCTCGAAGCCGTTCCGGCCTTGACCCTGTGAATGGACGCGATTGACCTGGAATATCAACTGGGCGGCAAAGGTGTCAAGATCGTCAATGGCCGGCTGAACCGTGTCCTCGCGCTGCCGCAACAATCCGCCGATTCGACCCGTAGTCACGTTGAGCTTCGTCCCGTCGGCCTTCACACGCACCGACACTTCCGTCTTCCCGTTGATCGACTCCACGCGAAGATCGATGCCGCGCGATTGACCTCCCAAAATAATCGGGGCCGAGCCGACGAATACATCGATCGCCCCGTTGGCCTGCTCGACGACACTCACGTCGAGATACCCAGCCAGTTGATCGATCAGAACATCACGCTGATCACGCAGTGCCGCCGTTTCGGAGACACCCTGCTCGGTTTGCGTGATCTGTGAGTTGAGCAGCGAGATACGATCGAGGGTGTCGTTCACCGCGATCACCGATGCAGACAACTCGCGATCGATCTCCTTGATCACCACGCCGTAATCACCACGCAGTGCACTGATCTTGTTGGACAGCGTCGCTCCCTGCTGCACAACCAATGATCTGACCGCAGTATCCTCGGGATTATTTGCCAATTCTGAAAACGCGCCGAAGAACGCACTCAATGCGCTGGAAATGTCAGAATCGCTCAGCTCGTTTTGCAAGATCTCGATCGACGTCAGGAATCGCTGGTCGACCAAGGCGGTGTGTTCCTGCCCCAGCGCATCGCGGAGCCGAGATTGCAGCGCGGTGTCAACTTCTCGGCGGATCGCTTGCAACTGCACGCCTTGGCCAATGAAGGCGTTGCGCCCGACGATCTCGTCACCTGCCGCCGCCAAGTGGATCGTCCGGCGATGAAACCCCACCGTCGCGACGTTGGCCATGTTGTTGCCGGCCACTTGCATCGCCGCTTGACTTGCAGCTAGCGCCGATCGACCGATTTGTAGGGCGCCGTTGAGACTCATGGTCTTATTCGTGTCCTGATCGTCATGACTTCACCGCCCCAACGACCACGCTACTCCTAGCTCTTAAGGTCCAAACAGAATTGATACTGCGCTCCGGTGGCGATCCGGCCCCGATCGGAATACACACGAGCCCGACTCAGCGCCGACTGCACGGTCTGCAGCAATCCACCCATGTGCCGTGATAACCCATCCGCCGCCGCGCGCACAATACTGCTCGCGGACCGTACTTCCTCGATCGTTCCGCGCAACGTTTGTGATAACTGAAGCAGCCGAGTTCGGTTTGGCTCGTCGATCGCTTGAGCAACCTCACTGATCGAAAAGGGCCGACTTGCCTTCGGATCGATTGCTCGCGTAAGCTCCGCGGTCAGAATCAGCCGCGTTTTCTCCATCTCGGTCACATGCTGCGCTACCGTGTTTTCTTGTTGGCAAAGATCCGTGATCGCGTTCATATCCGCATGGCGGATCGCCTCGCGCTTGCGCTGGATCATTTGCCCCAAGTTCTCGTAGTCTTGTTGCTGACTGCGAAGAAGCAGTTCAAGCTGCATCACCAGTTCGTCAACGTTCGTTAGGGCCGTCGATTCAACTTCACGACTCGACATGATCTGACTCCGATGGCACATCGTTCGTAGGTTTTTCAGGCCCCAACAGCCGATCCAGGATCGTGTCCACGAGCGGGAAGTTGGCGGCGCCGATGATCCGATCAGCCATGTGCTGACTCAGCATCGGTGCGAAGCGTTTCTCAGCCGCGGTTGGTGCAAACGGAGGCTCGGCAAGGGGGCGTTCGTACATCGCATCGAGCACCGGCACCAGAAGTGCCGACGCGACGAGCTCCGTCGCTGCTTGCCGCGCTGCTGAGCGACCGTGCGTTTGGGCCTCTTTTTGTAGGGCTTCAGCGAACGACGCGCCCCTCGGCTCGTTGCCCATAGCTCCCGCCGGGCCCGGACGTGCGAGCTTTACCATCACATCTACGCTGGCCATTGGTTCGATCATCGATCCACGATCTCCGCGTGCAGCGCCCCGGTTTTCTTCAGCTCGTAGATAATGGCGATCTGATCCTCCACCGGGACCTTCAGTTGGTCCAAGGCGGACAGCAAGTCCAGCAACCGCGTCGACGATCGAGTTTGCTGCCGCGTCGTATCCAACCCGATGTACCGACGCTCCCTGAGGATGGGCTGTTGCGGCGTGGCGACCGGCTCCGGTGTAATGCTCGTGATCGACAGACCTCGATGGGCAATCCCCACCGGCGATATCTCCACGTTGCCCGTTACCAGAATGATGCCCTGCTTTTCGTTTATCACGATCCGCGCTTCGGTCTGGATCAGCGATGGATCAATGTGAATCGTCAACAGCGTCGTGATGAAGTTCGCCGGCTCGCGCCGCTCACCGGCCGGCAGCAGAATCTTCACGTTCTTCGCATCCTCCGCCACCGCAACATCCGGGTATCCGTCCAGTGCGAACTCGTCGTTGATCGCCGCGGCCAGCGTTGTCGCTGTGGGATACCCCGCGTATTGATCCTTGATAATCAGATCCAACGTGCCTGCGGATGTGACCGGATTGGTTCGGATGTCCTGCAGCATCTGCCCTCCGCCGCGAATCACTCCGCTGCGCGGATTCACGCCCTCGATCATCACCGTTCCCGTCGCCATCGCCAGCGGCAATAACTCCGGCGAATCCGGCAGCGGCAAACGCAGCGGCGACATCACCAGCCGACCGCCCGCCAAGCTCTCGGCGTTGAACAATGTTTCTACAAAGGCGTCCAGCCGATCCCCTTCCCGCACACCTGTTGCCGGAATCTCAACCGTCACCGCCACGATCGCATAGGCATCCGCCTTCGCCAACTCGTCCAGGCTCGGAACCGTGTTGCCGAGGTTCTTGAGAAGTTGGGCATACGGGCGCGCCGAGACAAACGACTGCTTACTCTCGTCGCCCGTGCCGTCCAGACCAATCACGATTCCCATCCCGGTCACAACGTTTCGCTCATGTCCTTTGATTCGAACGAGATCTTGAACCGTTGTTCCGTAGGCAGCCGTTGCGCTCAGCGCAACTACCGCGCTAGTTATTACCCACGTCGAACGCCGTTTTGCCCTTGGCATGCGGACCTCCTGTCCATTGGCGGTTTGTCCGAACAACACCCTGCAAACCACGGGCCTAGGTTCTGTTTGACAAATAGTGGGACGGGCATCTCGCCTCGGCGAGTCGCCTATGGACATCTTGCCCGTCTGTAAGAGTGAAGAGGACGCCTTGGAAGCCCGTCCCACCAATGAAGTGCACTCCGTTGATCCATCAGACACAACCTAGCCGCAAGTGAGGTCCGGTTCACCGATCCTGTTCACCGTTCCCGTTACAATCAATCCATGGCGAGCCTCAACGCCCAACGAACCAACCGGCTTGACCGCCTGGGTCTGATCGCAGGACCGGTGGTGGTGCTTATCCTGTTGGTATGGTTCGCCGGCTGGACCGGACCGGAGCGCCCCCACGCCGGCTTGCCGGCGCTTTACGTACTGCTTCGAGCCACACCGTGGGCTATCGGTTGGCTCGCCGCGGCGTACGGGTTCGGCTGGCCGTTGCGACGCTGGCTCGATCCTCAAAACGAAGAACCGTTCGTGGTTCAACTCGGTCTGGGAATCGCAGCGATGTTGATCATCGACGCGACGCTCGGCGCCATCGGCGCGTTGCAATGGGGCGGTTCAGTTGGAGCGTGGACAGTGTTGTTGATCGGCATCGCCCTCGCCTTCACTTGTCTGCGGCTCGGCCCGTCCGATTCCGACCGGTCTGCCCCCACCGTGCCGTGGTTGTTCTGGATGGCAGCGCCCGCAATCGCAGTGTTGTTGCTAGCCGCATGCTCCGCGCCCGGTTGGTTGTGGGCTTCGGAGTTCGGCGGCTATGACGCTATGAGCTATCACCTGCAACTTCCCAAGGAATGGGTCGCGATCGGTCGAATCGAGCCGCTCAGTCACAATGTTTACAGCTATCTGCCGGGATATGTCGAGGCCGCGTATTACCACCTGGCAATCCTGGTCGGCGATCCGATCAACGCTGTCTATTCCTGCCAACTCCTGCATGCAGCCATGGCGCTGCTGACAGCTGTCGTCGTCGCTCGCCTCGTAGGTCGCTTGGTCGGCCCACCCCTGGCCGGCCCGATCGGTTCTGCAGCGGCAGTCATTCTCATCGGGACGCCCTGGGTCGTTGTCGTCGGATCGCTCGGCTATAACGAAATGGCGGTGACGTTGTTTTTGGCCGTCGCGTTGTACATCCTCATAGCGCGATCGCCAACAACATGGAAATACGGGGGCATTCTCGGGTTACTGGCCGCGGCAGCCTGTGGCGCTAAACTTACCGCCGCTGGATTCGTCGTCCTTCCGCTTGTGATCGTGGCGCTGTTTGCAATCCCACGACGCTGTTGGTTGGGCGTGGCCCTAGCGGGCGCTGTCGCGGGCTTGATCGGGCTGCTACCGTATTTGCTGCGGAACTTTGTCTATTCCGGCAACCCCGTATTCCCGTTCGCGACTGGATTCTTCGGATTGGCCCACTGGTCGCAAAACCAAGTCGGTAACTGGATGGCCGGGCACGTCTCCGATGCGCCGATCGGATCACGATTCGTCGAGCTATGGAACCAACTGTGGCGGTATGGTCTCGGCGCCAACCCCAATCCCGCGGAGCCATTCAAACCACAGTGGTCAATCCTGCCTTGGCTTGCCCTGGCGAGCCTCTTAGTCTGCCTCACCAGAGTCAAACTGCGTCGAGTCTCACTCCAACTAACACTAATACTCGGATTTCAGATTCTGTTCTGGCTCGCGATGACCCATCTCAAGTCGCGATTTCTCGTAATCGGCGTGGTCGGCGCAGCGATCAGTACGGCCATGGCAATCGGCATCCTCCTCCTTCCCATCCAATCGCGCATCGGGACTAAACCCGCCAACGCACTGCTTGCCGTTCTGTTGCTAGTTTGGTCGTCCCTGCCTGTCTTGATATTTGCCGGCGATCCGCTGCCGCCCGGCGCACCACGAGAAAAAGCGGCCGGGCCCGCAGCGATGATCGCCTGGGCCCACATGTTCACCGGCGACGGCCTCCTCGAAGAGCAGCGAATCGAGTTAGCCCAAGCCGGCTTTCCGGCTATCTACCTCAATCATTTACTCCCTGATGATGCACGAATTCTTCTCTTGGGTGACGCGAAGCCTTTGTATTACCGAGCTGACATCGCCTACCAGACCACGTGGGATCGCGGCGTGCTGTCTCAATTGATGCAAGACTATCCAATGACCCCCGGGCAGTGGGCCGCTGAATTGCGAATTGACGGTTTCACACACATTCTGGTGAGCGACGAGATGCTCCTGCGCTGGACTGCAAACGGTTGGAGCGACCCAATGCTCACCCTGCAGAACGTTCGGGCGTTCGCCGCGCGTTTCGGTGTCGTAGAACACGACTGGCCGAACTTGCGCATCACCCTTTACCGCCTCCGCTGACGCCTATAGACTCAGGCGACAGTGATCTCGATAAGGAGCCTGTCCGCTTTCTAATCCCACTCTGTCAAGAAAGTCATCGTGACGCCTCTCCCGCCCCTATCACTTCCGCACTACTTTGTATATCAGTCGGGCCAAGAAAACACTAGCTACGATGAGCGTCGGCCAGACAGTAAAAAGGAAAGGAATCGGTGCTAAGTTATAACCAGGAAAGAAACGGAACCCTAAATGTACACTGAGTACGTAGCCTCCTGTAAAGGCGACAACGACGGGCAACGCGGCTAAGAGAAGCGCCAGTGTTGTTCGAGCACTAGGCAAAACGCGAGCATGAGGGGTTGCACGATAAGTATTTGGTGAATCAGGATAGAACGGACGCCCGCATTCCGGACACCGATTTTGTGCAAGACCATCTAGTGCATAACCACATCCGAGACAGAACATTGTACTGCGCGTTTGCATCACAGAAGTCTTGACATCCTCTTGATCCACACCTCAGTCTACCTACAAGGTCGGTCAACGTGTCAGTGAGTGTGGAAGAGATATCAGGATGAACCGTTCGAGTCCCTGGGCGGTCGTGCGCTCGTTCGCTGTGTTGCTCGCTTGCGCTCAATCCAGAACGAGGTGACGGATCGCCTGTTCGCAGAGACTCGGGGCGAACCAGTCGCCCGGGCCCGCGGAGTTCATCAAGACAACCACCGCGGCGTCGTGCTCTGGCAGCAGGCGAATCTCGGCGAAGTACGTCCCGGCGCTGCCGTTGTGCCAGTGACACTCGGTCCCGGGGTCCGGCCAATCGGCAAGCCCCCAGCCGAACGCATATCGCTCGCCCGAACCTGAAAGCGGCGTGTGGATTCGTTTGATTGTCGCAGCGGCGATGGGCCCGTCGGCGCCGCGAAGCCCACGAAGGTGAACAATAGCGTAGCGTGCGAAGTCTTCGATGGAGCTATAAACCCAGCCGGCGGGCGCGAGGGCCATGGGACTAGGCATGCGATCGTGAGGGACCATCATCAGAGCGCGCCCCCCGCCGCCGCCCATGTGACCGGCGGGTTGGTTGGGGTCGTTCTGGGTCGGCCAGCCGAACCCGGCTGATGACATGCCCAGCGCATCAAACACATGCTCCTGGACGAGTTGTTCCCAGGTGCGACCAGTGACAACCTTAGCCATGTGGCCGGCGAGCGATATCCCGGCGTTGGAGTAGGCTTGCGTTGAGCCGGGCGTGTTGATCGGCGTCTCCTTGAGCACATGTCGCGCGAACTTGTGACGTTTGTCGATGTTCGAATCGCCTTGGGGATTCAGGATCGACTCCATGTCCATCGTCAGCTCGGTGTAGGTCGGGATGCCGCCGCGATGGCTCATGAGCTGCTCGAGGGTCACGCTTCGGTATGCGTCGAGCATGTCGATGTCGCTAAACGCCTCGCCCAGCGTCAAGTCGGGGTTGATCACACCATCTTCGATAAGACTGCCAAGCATGGTCCCGGTGACGGACTTGGTCACCGAACCCCAATGGAACTTGTCAGCGAGAGTGACTTGGTCAGGACCCTCGATGCTCCTTACTCCCACAGCGGCAGAGTCCACGATCTTGCCATCGACAACAACAGCGATTGCGATCGCGGGGACTTCATACTGCGCGCGAACCTGCTTGAGAAAATCTTCCAGCGACTCCCAAGGCTGGATATCGAGCATCCCCCCATTGGGGCCTTCGCTGCTCTGGATCCGAATCATGTCCACGAGGCGCTCCGGCCCATCGGAAAACGTAAACGAGAATGTGAACCACTCTCCCTTGGCAGTCTCAGCGACGATTTCGAGGTCGCTCGGCCCGACGATGTTGACGCTCTCAATGCGCAGCTCGCCCATCGTGTCCTTGAACTGGAGGAACTGATCCCGGCGCTGGGCCTCAGTCGCGGCAGCCGACGACTGCGGGGTGCGGTTGGTCGCCATGTACTGGATATAGCCGGCCGGGTCGTCGCCATTGATGGCGTCGATGAATGCAAGGGCACGCTGCTCGCGGATATCAACTGCCGGTTGCGTCTGCTGGGTGGCGGATGCCGGGGCAATCATGAGCGGCGCCCCGACAAGAATTACGAACAAGATCAGGCATCGGTCGATCATGGGTCAGACTCCTCGCGGTCATGGTTCAGGGGCAGCCCGTGGGCACATCCCAACTTCGTGCTGGAACATTGATGCGCAAGTCGGGTCGGCTGGACACTATTTAGAATGAAAAAGGGGACATTCTTATTATGTTGAAATGTGGAAAACTGAAAAGTTTTCCACA
>CBDUST010000136.1:0-11089 GCA_965369945.1 uncultured bacterium
CGGTCTGTTGGGAGTCTAACGACACGAACACCGATCCGTTGGACGTATCCAGTTTCGCAGTGCCGGCGAGGTCGTTCACTTTGATTGAGCCGTTTGAAGTGTCCGCTTCCAAATCACCTTGAAGCTGCGTGACGATGACGTTCCCGTTCGACGTGTCGATCGTCGCGGCCCCACGATGGTCTGCCAGCTCGACCGTTCCGTTGGAAGTGTCAATGACGATCTCGCCGGTCAAACCCGAGCTGGATACTTTGCCGTTTGAAGTGTAAATCTCGACGCCGCGCGCATCGGGCAGCTTGACCCAGATGGACGCACCGTCGCCGCTTTGGGCTCCCCCGGGGAAGTTCGGCGTGATGAACAGCGACTGATCCGATTGGCGAATGACGGTCAACGAGGCTTGTGCGAGCCGTTCTTCGGCTTCGGCCTTCGTCTTGCCGCCGCAAACGATCTTCGCTTCAATCGAAACGGCATCTAACGATTGATCGGCAGTGATATTCACGCTCCCGTTTCGAGTCTGGATGAGAACGGCCGAACCGGTGATGTGCTCAACATCCTGCGTCAAGACCGCCGGCTGACTGCGCGCGGTATGCCCGAAATGGACCGAGCAGGCCTGGAGTGATACGACCAGCAGTAAGACAAGGCTGAGACTCAGGTTACGTTGCATGGCACAATCTCCATGTGTCGAGACGCGACGACAGCCCATCGACAAGCGGGCCGGTTACCAGAGTTATTCCGCTGCGAGCGACAGGTGTTACACCAAATTGGACCTAGTCTGCGGCGGCGAGCGAAAGTACCTCGATGATCACATGCGAGGCGAGCAGCGATGTGATGTCCGCGTGATCCAGAGCGGGAAGCACCTCGACGACGTCGGCTCCGACAAGATTCGTGCCCGCGCATTGTCGCAACAATCCAAACACTTCCGCCGAGGTGAATCCGCCACAGCACGGCGTCCCGGTTCCGGGTGCGTAGGCGGGATCGACGCAATCGATATCAAATGATAAATACGTCTCGTCACTGCCGAGCCGTTTGAGAAAAGCGCTAAGGCGGTCGTTCCCGTCACCGGTGCGCCACTGTTCGTAGGTCACGATCTCGTTGCCATGCTCGCGGCCGTAGTCAAAATCACCGGCGGAATTGATCGGGCCACGAATTCCCACGCTGATCATCCGCTTGGGATCGATCAGACCATCTTCGATCGCGCGGATGAACGGCGAGCCGTGCGTCCACTTCTCGCCCCAGATCACGTCGTAAGTATCAAGGTGCGCATCGAAATGGAGAAGCGCAAGTCCACCGGACGGTTTTCCGCGGCGCTGCCAGGTTGCGTGGATGTTGGCGTACGCGGTTGAATGGTCGCCGCCGATGGAGAGGAGTTTTGTGTGGTTGGGGTCGGCGAGGGTTTGCGCGAAGCCGCAAGCGGCGTGGAGGGTTTCTTTGCATGAGTATGGATAGACCGGGGCGTCGCCGGCGTCGGCCATCGAGAATATTTCTGCGATATTCAGGTCATGCTCGATATGCACCGGCTTCATGTATTGCGAGGCGGTACGGATCGCGCGCGGGCCGAAGCGAGCACCTGGCCGGTACGTCACACCGCCATCGAATGGAATCCCATACAGGGCCCAATCGACGGGCTGATGACTCGGATCGACCGCATCGATCAGCGGAAACCGGCCAAATGTTGGTATGCCAGCAAACCGCGGGTGCTTGCGGGCATCGGGCAGGGTGGTTCGTAGGGTCTTGTCGGAAGGCATTTGGACATGGTCGGCGGTTTGGCGCAAAACGCAAGTGAGCTGGAGACGAAGGATCGGCACCAGCCATACTCCTGGGTGGCGGCACGCGATTTGTTGCGCCGCTGTTACATCCGAGAGCTGAGTTTGATCGTTTACTTGGAGTGTCCCGATGCAAGTCCACACTGTCGAACTAGAAAGGTCAGATGATGCGATATTCAACGATCCTGGTTCCGTTGGCTGCAATCCTTCTGAGCGTTGCCGGGGCTGACGCCAACGACACTGAGCAACTGCAATTACAGGGTCGAGTCGACGCGGTGACCGTCTACCGAGGCCAGGCTCTGGTCACACGGGTTGTGGCGATTCCCGGCCCTGCAGGATTACGTGAGATCGTGGTGACCGACCTGCCCGCGCATGTCGTCCCCAGCTCGATCCATGCCCAGTCAACGACCGGCCTAGAGGTCCGTTCCTTGAGTTATCGATCGCGACCGGTCCAAGAGGATGTTCGCCAAGAGGTGCGTGAGATCGACGAGCAGATGCGCGGCATCCAGGATGACATGGCTTCAAATCGCAAGAAGCTTGAATTGATTCTTGAGCATCAAGGGTTCCTCGATCGTTTGGATCAGTTCACCGCCGAGACAGCCGTGAGTGAACTGAGCAGGAGCGTGCTCGATCCGGAGAAGCTCAAGGCGATGTCCGCCTACTTGTATGAGCAGCGCAGCGAGTTGGCCGAGACAGAGATCAAGCTCGGTCTTGCGCAGCGCAAACTCCAAGAACATCTGGATCTACTGAATCGAAAGCGAAACACAATCACGGGTTCATCGACGCGTACGGCACGAGAGGCTGTGGTGTTCGTGAACGTGCTCGACGACTCTGGAAGTTCGCTCCAGGTGCGCTACCTCGTTGATCAAGCCAATTGGTCACCCTCGTACAACATCCGAACCATCGGCGATCACAGCGAGATGACGATCGACTATTACGCGTCGATTCAGCAGCGAAGCGGCGAATCATGGGATGATGTGAAGATGACGCTGTCCACCGCGTCGCCTTCACTTGCAGCACAAGCGCCAATCCTGACTCCGCTGACGGTCTCGCTACGAGCCATGGCGTTGAATCTCGACAGTGCTCTGGATCAGGAAGCCTACTACAAGAATGTTGAGATCATTCGAAAACAGCAGGCGCAAATCGGGCAGGCGCGGGCCAGGCAGGGCGATCGTCGCTCGGCTTCCTTTGGATCGAAACGAATTCCGGCGTCGGGACAATTGGACGACGCCTCGGAACAAGACTTTGACCGCCGCATGAACGCTCTGGCAGACGAACTTCAACTGCTGGAACTGGCCAACTTCGGGGGTGGAGGCATGAAGACCATCAACCGACCTTCCGGACAGTTGACCGAGGGGATCAGCGTCACGTACGAACTCGCGTCGAGAATCAGCTTGCCCAGCCGTGATGATCAACAACTGCTTCAAATTGCCTCCATCGATGTCGAAGCTGATTCGTACAAGCTCGCGATGCCGGTACTGACAGGCTACATTTACGAAGAAGCATCCGGTGTGAACTCGAGCGACTTGGTGCTCCTGGCTGGCCCAACTTCAAGCTACGTTGACGGGCAGTTCGTCGGGCACGGCGAGTTGCCGACCGTCGCCGCTGGTGAATCCTTCACCGTTGGATTCGGAATCGACTCATCACTGCGTACTGATCGGGAGCTGATCTCCAAGAGTCAGAGAATCCAGGGCGGGAATCAGATCGTAGAGTACACGTATCGTTTGACTGTTCAGAATTTCAACGGCCACGTGGTACCGATTCGATTGCTTGATCGGTTGCCGGTCGCCAAGGATGCCGATGTCAAGATCACGCTGGTTTCAACGAGTCAACCTGTGAGCGATGACGCCAAGTATCAGGTACAGTCACCGAAGGACGGAATCCTGCGTTGGGATATTGAAGCGCCCATCTCGACGGCGGGCGGGGAAGTGTTCACACTCGAATATAAGTACCAAATGGAGCACGACAAGCAGATGACGCTGGCCGGTGGCTCAACCAACGGATCAGCAACGACCGGTTAGCGCTGCACGACCAAACGAACTGAACATCAGCCGGAACGGCCGTTGGGAAACACCGTCTCGGCTGTTCGCGCACTCAAGTATCTAGAGCAGTTTCAATGCTCTTGTAGCGTCAGGGCATGGCAGAAACGGGCCAAAGTAGCTGCCTCAAGCCCGGTACCATCCCGAGTCACTCGGAACCTCATCCGTGCGACGGTCCGGTGGCACGGGCATCCTGCCCGTGCAGATGTCACGCCATGATAAGTCGTACGGGCAAGATGCCCGTGCCACCGGAGTCACGCCGATCGACTCGTTGGGACCGGCAAATCTATCGTGGCGTGAGATGACTAGCGCACGCAGCCGCTGAATCTTCAGTGAAACTGCTCTACTCTTCGGTCCCACGGGCCTCGCGTTGGCCGTCGTACCACAGATCCAGACCCTCGCGTTTCCGGACGCCTGCCGGGCCTCGGAGCATGATGACCGCACCACCGGTGAGCACTTGAAAGACGCCGTTTTGTCGTAGCTTGCGTCCGGACGTTTGGACTTGCTGGATCAAGACCACGAATCGCCCTCGGCGACGCAGCGCCTTCGCGAGCCAAACTTCTTCCGAGGCATAGAACGCCTCGTCGAACCTGCCAACCGCCTCGAAGGCGCTGCGCGACATGAACATGAAGCAGCCGCCGACCATTCCACTGAGGTGCATGATCTGTTGAACGATCGCCGCGATGAAGTGCCCTGCGAGTGAGATTCGACCTCTGAATTTGATCGTGGCGCCGCCGCCGATCGCACCGTTATCAAGCGCACGAATCGCAGCGCGGAGCGTCGAGGCTGGCACCAGCGTGTCCGCATCGACGAATATAAACACCTCGCCGGTTGCACTGGCGGCGCCTGCGTTTCGCGTCGCTGCAATCTGGCGTTTATCAACATCAACAACTCGAGCGCCCGCTGCCTTGGCCACCTTCGCTGTTTCATCGGTTGACGCATCGTCGACGACGATGATCTCGTAGTCACTCCCAAGCGCAGCAGCGGCGATGTGCAATTGCTTGACCGTCGCTTCGATCAGCGCCTCTTCGTTGTAGGCTGGGATGATGAACGAGAGCATCGCGGTCAGCTCACCCAACTCTCATCCCAATGAACCCCGTCCGGCACGGTCACGTCAGCGGACGTCTCCACCATGTTCGCGACGGGATACGCACAATAGTCCAGCGCAAACGCCGCCGCGGGGCGATGGTTGCCGCTGTGGCCGAGCCCGCCGAATGGAAGCTTGCTGCTTGCACCGGCCGTACCTGTGTTACGATTGATGCAGCCGGCCTTGACGCGGTCAAAGAACTCATCGTACGTCTGATCGTTGGTTGTGAAGATCGAAGCGGCCAATCCGTAGCGTGTGGCGTTGGCCTGTTCGATGGCCTGATCGAGATCATCCACGATCACGATCTGCGCAAGCGGGCCGAACACTTCGCAATCGTTACCGAGGCTGAAGCTATCGACCTGCACAACACCAGGCGTCACGAAGTGGCCGGGCCGATCCATTGCGGTCGCTTCCACCAGTATTTGTCCGCCAGCGCTCGCGAGGTCTCGTTGGAAATCGAGCACACACTGCACCGCAGCGTCGGAGATGAGCGGTCCCATGAACACGGGCTCGGCGGAGTCGCCGGGTCCAACCAACACGGTGGATGCCGCTTTGCAAAATGCAGGGATGAATCGCTCGGCGATCCCTCGCTGCACGATGATGCGCCTTGTGCAAGTACAGCGCTGACCGGTCGTGGCGAACGTAGCTCGCACACACTCGACCACCGCCTGTTTGAGATGGCAATCATCCATCACGACTGCGGGGTTGTTGCCGCCCATTTCAAGCGCGACGATTCGCCCGGGTCGATCGAGATTGGCCTGAAGGATCTTCCGCCCCACCACCCATGAGCCGGTGAAGAGGATGCCATCGATGCCATCATGTTCAACCAGGCTGGAGGCGATATCAGCCCCACCCTGCACTACGTTGAACACCCCCGGCGGAAGATCGGCTTCGTGCATCAGTTCCGCAAGGAACTGCCCCACAGCCGGCGTCTTTTCCGACGGCTTGAAGACGATCGTATTCCCCATCAACAGTGCGGGGACGAAATGTCCATTGGCAAGATGAGCTGGAAAATTGAACGGCCCAATCACCGCCATCACGCCGTGTGGTTTGAATCGACAATGCCCGGAACGTGTTTCGTTGACCTGCACTTCGTATTCACGCACCCGCGCGACGCTGATCTCCTCGAGTGTCACGTCGACTTTGCCTGCGACCGCCTGCGCTTCGAATCGCGACTCAGCAAGTGTTTTACCCATCTCGTTAGTAATCAGCTCGGCGAGACGATCGGCGTGATCGCGGACAACCTGCTGCCAGCGGCGCAATCCAGCCACACGCTCGTCAATCGAGATACGCGACCATTGGGGAAGCGCTTGACGCGCAGCATCTACTGCGGCATCGATGTGATTGAGATCCGGCGTGCCTTGCCAAATGATCTGCTGCGGCTGGGCCGGATTCGTAGAGACTACATCGTCGCCTTCGATCGGAAGGAATTGACCACCTACATAATCACTGGGTGGATGCACGAGCGAGTCGGTCACCGCACGGCCTCGGACGAGGTGCTTGAGGTTGCGCTCTTGTCGTTGGATGTTTTCGTTCCAGAACTCGGCAATGGCGTCAGACCGATCGAGTCGCCGGGCTTGGCGCCCAGCAGGTCTGCGACCTCTGCCGGTATAGACACACCATCGCCCGATTCGTCGAACCCACATCGCATCGCGCGGAACCCCGACGAGCTGTGCGTACTTGCAAAGCCAACGTTTGAGAATTTCCCAGCCGTCCCTTTGAGCGTGATGGGTTTGGTCGTCGTGACCAGCGCGATGTCGTCGACGTTCGCTTCGAGGTATGGTCCGGCATCAAATGGATCGATGCGCCCCTCATACGAAAAACCGATCCGTTCGAGTAGTCGTTTCGCCGGTTCGGTTTCCGTGCCGACTCGACCGACGAGGTTGCGCGCCTCCGGCGGCAAGAGCGACAGATAAATCTCACCTCTGGGAAACAGCGACGTGATGAATTCCTTTGAGCGCTGACAGAACCGGTCGGCCTCGGCGAAGGTGAGATTGATGAACCGTCGGCCGAGATATTCCCACAATAAGTTTTGACTATCAGGCGTGAGCGGCCCCATCATCTCTGCGAGGATGCGCTCGGAAAACCATTGACGATTCAGGCCGAGAAAGTGAAAGCGAACCAAGCTCAACTGCATGCCGAGCTTGTCTTTGTGCCCGCGATACGACGGCCCGAGGATGAGGCCGCCGATCTCGGACGGGCCGGTTTCATCTGTTCCGAATTCGAGCGTCGTGTGCACCTGTCCGGTCTGTAGATCGGTGCTGTAATGCTCGCGTTTTCTGACTTGGAAAAATGTATGGGGATGCCCCGGCCAACTGACCGTCGCTACGATCGACGAGGTCCCGACGACGTTGCCCGTTTCGGTGTCCTCCATCACAAACACGAACTCGCGTTCACGTTCATTGTCAGCGTCGCCGGCGAAGCTGCGGCGTGATCTGACGATCTTCGTGCGGATGATGTCCGGATCGGCAGGTAGATTGATGAAATGCACCATCTTCGCCAGCTTCAGCAGCGTAGGTGCGTCGTCAACCGTCACTTGGCGAATGAGAAACATGGGTAGAGCAGTAGTTAGGGATCAGGAGTTAGGGGTTGGAGGAGGCGGCTTTGGCGAATGAGGACTCGACGATCTTGAACACGTCGTCGAACTGTTGCGGCTCCATCACGCCGATGGGCGGCAGGAAGCGGACGTGGTACGGGTCGTGGCCGCAATAAAACGCAATCACACCTTCGTCGAACATGATTCGCAAGGCATTGGTAACTGTCTTCTTGTCGCCGCCAAAGGGTGTCATGCGCATCATTCCACCCACACCACCGTAGAAACCGGAGGCAACACGCATCGTGCCGCTTGCGTGTGGAACAGGTGGGAACCAGTCAGGATGGGAAGCTACGAGCGCCTCGGCATGATCACGAAAAGCTGCGTGCAAGGCTGCGATTTTCCCGTTGGAGCCGTAGTAGCCACCATCGCGCAAACGCTCTAACGATCGCCGACCGACCTGTAATCCAACGGCCGAGCCAACGAACGTCCCACTGAGCAGACCCGCCTTGGGGTTATATTCTTTGGTATACACGCACGCGCAGACCTGACTCATCTTCCCGAGCGTGACCACATCGACAAATCGGCCGAGGTCGAGCTGCGCGAAGTGGAACATCTCTTTGGTTCGGCCGAAGGTCTGAATCTCGTCGATCCACACCGCTATATTGCTCTCCTTGCACGCCTCCATCAACGGGACGAAGAAATCGCGCGGCGCGATGTTGAACCCGCCCTCGCCTTGCACAAGCTCCATCACGAAGCACGAATGTTGATTCGGATAGCGTTGGATGAATTGCTGCAATTGGCGCAGGGCGTACTCGGTCGAACGCTCCCCGTGCTCCGGATCATAAAACGGCATGTAGTCAACCTGTACATTCAGTGGTACGCCGACACGATTCGCCGCCGAGTCGCCGATCTGCGACATCGTGGTGGAGCGCCCCATGAAGTTATCCGCAAAGGCGAGCACGCGCGGCGCGCCGTCGTGCTTTTGCGTACACACTTTCAACGCCGATTCGTTGGCCATCGTCCCGGAGTTGGTAAGGAAGCAGTACTTGAGGTCCGATGCACGGCTCGCCTCGGTGACGATCAACTCAGCAAAGTCGATCACCTCAGCGTTGAACTGGAGGTTGCCGTGCATGACGGTATCACTGAGTGCGGCTCGGAGTGCGGTTTCGATGATGTCCGGATCGCCGTGCCCGAACATATGCACGCCGATGCCGTTGATCATGTCCCACTTGACCGAGCCGTCCGCTAGTTCAACCAACGGACCGTTACCGACGCCGGAGCCGATGTAGGGATACAGCGCTGGGCGACCGCGCAGTTCACCGTATCTTGCCAGGGCATCTTCGTATGACTGTTTGAGATCGTCCGCGGCGGGTCGAGCACCAATGAGTGTCGACTGGGCCTCGACCAGTTCTGCGATAATCGTTTGGATCGCGTCGTTGAGGCCCGCGCTTTGGGCGAGTGCTTTGGCGGCGGTGATTTCTGAGGTGTGGGGGGACATGGTTAAAGCGTACTCCACCGGGCGTGAGGGTTCGATCAAAGATGCCGGCGCATCCTAGCCGACATCGACCGGCTGATCTTCTTTATCGGCGGAGCGAGTGCACAGCCACAGTCGCAATCGTTTAGCGGGCAGGGATTTTCACACGCCCGTCAGCAATTTTCGCTAGCAACAGGGCCAAGAGTTGGCAGCGCTCGACCAGACTAACGAGCTCGACAAATTCGTCGGGCCGGTGCAGATTGCCGCCGCGCACGCCGAGCGTATCGAGCGTGGGCAGGCCGGCCGCCTGAAGGATATTGCCATCGCACACGCCGCCGGTCGACGCCAATGGCAGGGATTGATCGAGATCATGAGCCGTCACGGCTACCGCTTGCGCGAACTGTTTCACCGCGTCGGTTTGCGGTTTGGCGGGACGATTCCAATGTCGATGAACGACCACGCGCGGCATCGCATCGGCGGAGGTCGCTTGCGCGTCGATCGCAGTAGCAAGTTGTTCACCCTTTTGCGTATCGGCAAAGCGCACGTTGCCCCAGCATGCCGCGTAATCTGCGACGATGTTGGTCGCAGCGCCGCCTTGTAATGGGCCTACGTTGACGATCTTGCCATTGTCGGGATCCGCGAGCTTGCTCAAGGCGGTGATGATCTGGGCCAGTTTGTTAACGGCGCTTTCGCCATCGGCAAACGCTCGACCGACGTGGGCGGATCGGCCGTGAACCTCGAACATGAATTGCCCCGAACCCATGCGCTCGATAGCCAGCGCTCCGTTTGGTAAGGCTGGCTCCACCACGATACCCAAATCATGGCCACTCGCGGCTTCGCGCAGCGCCGCTTCAGAGTGAAACGAACCCATCTCTTCGTCGCTATTGAGAAGCATCGTCCAGGTCAGATCGAGACCAGCATCGGCTAAGACTTCCAGCGCCGTGACAGCAATAAGTACGCCGCCCTTCATGTCCACACACCCCGGGCCGGTGCAGATGCCTGCCTCCTGATCGATCGACAGTTCGCGAAACGAACCGTACGGATCGTGAACGGTGTCGATGTGGCCAACGATCAATATGGAAGGCGATGCGTCGCCGTTGTGTTTAGCCAACACCACCGGCGGGATTGAATCCTGTGTTGCGGGAATCGCAGAACCTGCCGTCGGCTGCTCGATCCACGTCGGCCTTGGCTGACCGGGAATATGCTCGATGACCGCGCCGATAGCCGAAAGCCGCGCGATCAACATATCGCGGTACCGATCCAAACCGGGCGTGTAGTTGTGCCCGGTGGGGATAGCGACGTGCTCGGTGAGCTGGACGAGCATCTGATCGCCGCGGGTCGCGATCAGATCACAGAGGCGACGATCGATGTCGGCCAAGGGCATCGCGCTCATCATATCCGATGTAAAGCCGCGAGCAGCGGCTCGCGACAAACGGAAGTCAATCGTGGTGATGGGCGCGTTTCCCGCCGGCACTGCCGGCGGCTTTACAGGGGCGTCACGGTATGATGCCTCTGAATGTACTGCATCGTGTTATCCCAGTGCGATTGATCGAACACGTACGTGCACCATTTTCCCTTGCACCAAATCGGCCCGCCGTGGTCGGTGCTGCGATGAACAGCCTTGGTCGTCTGATCGGCGAGCCAACTGGCGGTACGGTGGATATCGCGGCCAGAATATGGGATCAACAGGTGCATGTGCGTCGGTTGGATCGTCACCGCGACGATTGACAGACCGCCGCGCGATCGATCAACGCATAACTCAAGAGCGCCGGCGACGGCGTCGATCATCGCGTTGGTCAGGCGCACGGGCGGATGGATCATCCGCTCCTGGGCCATGCGCAGCCGAACAGGATCACCCTGGTGCAGCGTGTGCGGTTCAATAAAGCCGATCTCGGCGTCCCATGCCTCCGACCACGAACCGCGCTCATCGCCCGGCAACCACAGGCCGTAGCCCGATTTGACAACGTGATATCCAATGGTGCGCGGCATCGCACCCATGATACAGAATGTAAAGCCGCGAGCAGCGGCTCGCGGCGAACGGGAGTCAATCGTGTTCACGGGCGCGTTTCCCGCCGGCACTGCCGGCGGCTTTACAGGGGCCGCGCGGCGAACGGGAGTCAATCGCGTTCACGGGCGCGTTTCCCGCCGGCACTGCCGGCGGCTTTACAGGCAGATTTACAGGGGCCAATCGCC
>CBDUST010000137.1:0-11050 GCA_965369945.1 uncultured bacterium
TGGGCTTCGACGACACGGTCGATCAGTTCAAGCGTGAGATCATTCTCGACGCGCAACAGAAGGTCGCCACCGGCCAGTTCACCGCGAAGTTTGCATTTAAGTTGCTGACTGTGGCAAAGTCCCTGGAGCGGATCGCCGATCATTGCACTAACATCTGCGAACAGGTGATCTACCTGGAAAGTGGAATGGTTGTTCGACACATGCCTCAAGGGTGGTCCAAGCCCGCTCGCCCGGGATCCTGATTACGAGATGCCCGATCGTCTTTCGTCCATCCGCACGACGCTTCAGTCACACGGGCAGGAACATCTTCTGGCGTTTTGGGACGAACTGGATGCGGATCGTCAGGCGTCTTTGCTCACGCAGATTCAAGAGATCGACTTTGACCAGTTGAAGGTGCTGATCGGGACACTCGTTGTCCACAAACAACAGGTCGAACGTCCGGGGGATCTGGAACCAGCCCCGTTCTATGCGCACGAGCCCGGATCGACCTATGACCCCGTACATTATCGCGAAGTCGGTGAAGAACTCTTGCGAGCGGGCAAAGTCGCGGCGTTTACAGTCGCAGGTGGTCAGGGCACACGACTGGGCTGGAGGGGCCCGAAAGGCGCCTATCCAGCAGCCGTGGTCACGGGCAAGCCGTTGTTCCGCCTCTTTGCAGAGCAGATTCGGGCCACCGAGGAACGCTACGGCGCGACGATCCGCTGGTACATCATGACCAGCCCCGAGAATGACGCGGAGACCCGCGCGTTTATCCAGGACAACCGATGCTTCGGGTTGGATCGACGCAACATTTTCATGTTCCCACAGGGCCAGATGCCATCGATCGAAGCAGAGACCGGGAAACTCTTGCTGGCGGACAAAGATCGCGTCGCGATCAACCCCGACGGGCATGGCGGATCACTGCGAGCGCTCGTCAACAGTGGGGCAATCGACGCGATGCTCGCACGTGACATCGAGTACATCAGTTACTTCCAAGTGGACAATCCGTCGGTCAGAGTAATCGACCCGCTGTTCATCGGATTGCACGCAGCCGCCCCGGATTCCTCCGGAGAGATGTCAAGCAAGATGGTGCAGAAGGTGTCGCCGGACGAGAAGGTCGGGATCTTTTGCCGGATTCACGGCAAGACCGTGGTGATCGAATACTCCGAGCCGCCCGACGAACTCGCCCAGCAGCGCGGCGACGATGGCCGGCTTCGATTCTCCGCCGGCTCGATCGCGGTACACATGCTGGGCGCAAAATTCGTCAAGAAGTTGGCGTCCGGCGAGGAAGGATACGTGCTGCCCTACCACCGGGCGATGAAAATCGTGTCGTACGTTGATACGAAGTCAGCTCAGCTGATACAGCCCAAGGAAGCGAACGCAGTGAAGTTGGAAACGCTTGTCTTTGATGCCCTGCCGTTGGCGGAATCTTCCATCGTGTTAGAGACGAGCCGGGTCGAGGAATTTGCGCCGATCAAGAATGCCCAAGGCAATGACTCGCCTGCGACCTCCCACCAACTTCAATCCGATCGGGCGGGTCGCTGGCTGGAGGCGCATGGCGTTTCGGTGCCGCGCAATGTTGATGGTCATGTGAGCGCACAGATCGAGATCAGTCCGCTGACCGCGCTTCAGGCGAGCGATCTAACCAGGCTCGACCTGCCCGATACCATCGAACCGGGTCAAACGATCGTGCTGTAGCGTGCCGCCGCCTCTTCCAGCGAGCCCGCTCGTCCCCGAGCCGGGTCTCGCCCGCATACCATGCACTTACATCGCCCAACGTGAGCACATTTTGCTGACACGTCGACCGCGGGCGGGGACGCCACGGCTAGCTCAATGCGGGGCATACTCAGCGCAGCTGACTGCGAATGACATCAGCCACAGCCTCTTCTACCAGCGCCGCCGTCTCAGCCATGGAACGTTCAAGCCCGTAGCGATCGGTCAGGCTTATCACGTCAGCGAGCAGTCCGCCCGATTCGGGCTTGATACACGCTTCTGCTCCAAGTCCGACGGAGCCGACAATCGCGATTGTGGGAACGCCGAGGTCCTCAGCTGCTTGGGCGACGCCGATCGCCGCCTTGCCGTGAAGCGACTGGGCGTCCAGACAGCCCTCCCCGGTAAGGATAAGATCAGCGCCTTGACATCGCTGCCTGAATCGGACGGCTTTGAGAATCAGCTCAATGCCCGGCTCAAGCGTTGCGCCACAGAACGCAGCAAGACCGAATCCGACTCCCCCTGCAGCGCCCGCTCCCGCCAAATTGGGATCGATCGTCGTCAGTGAAGCTAAATGACCTAACGCGATGTCGAGTTGTTGAACCTGTTGAGGCGAGGCGCCTTTTTGGGGACCATACACGTACGCTGCGCCCTCGGGGCCACACAATGGATTCGTCACATCGCAAGCGACACTGATCTGCGGAAGCGAGTCAGGTAGTTGGAAGGATGTGATCTCCGATAGTCGAGCGCCTGGCAACGGCTCGTCGAGCAGTTGCCCAGCCCCATTAAAGAACTTTGCTCCAAGCGCCTGGGCGATGCCAACGCCGCCGTCGATCGTTCCGCTGCCTCCTATGCAAAGGATGATGGTTTCGCAGCCACGATCGCGGGCCGCTGCGATAAGTTCGCCCGTGCCGTATGTGGTGGTGCGGGCAGGGTCTCGGTCATCAGATGGAATCAAGGTCAACCCGGACGATTCAGCCAACTCGACGACACCCGTTCTTTGATCGCCGGTGATTCCGTAGCGCGCCTCGATCGACTCACCGAGCGGGGCGGTGACGATCGCTCGATGGATCGTACCCTTGGTCGCGCTGATAAGGGCGTCAAGACTCCCCTCACCGCCATCAGCTACGGGACATTGGTCACAAGCGATCGTTTCATCGGCCCGGCCAACGCCCCCAGCCATCGCTGAGGCGACCGCCTGGGCTGAGAGGGTCCCTTTGAAGCTGTCTGGAGCGCAAAGCACTCGCTCAAGTCGCGATGGCCGTGGTAATGTCGGAGCTTGGTCACTCACCGAAGTTGTCCGCCTTCTTTTGTCACGGCAGGCCGGTTGAGAATACACTGTTGGCGCGGAGGGTTTGTGCCAGCCTGCCCATGGACGAAGTCTACTCCAACCTTCTCGGTGCCTATGGTCCGCTGACGGTCTTCGTGGCATTGCTGCTGACCGGGATAGGTATCCCCTTGGGTGAGGACGTGGTCATCATCCCCGCTGGGATTCTGGCTGGTCACGGGAAGATCAATCTCGCTCAAACTGCCGTCGCAGCCTATGCCGGGGTGCTCATAAGCGACTTCATGTGGTACTGGCTTTGCCGGAAGTTCGGCACGCCGCTGCTTCACAAACGCTGGTTCAAGCGGATCGTTCATCCTCGGCGATTGTTGGAGATGAAACACGAGATCGAAAAGCGCGGGGTGTGGGTTGTCGTCATGTCCCGGTTCATTCCTGGAAGCCGGACACCCGCCATCACGGCCTCCGGCGTGCTGCATCTGCCGTTCTGGAAGTTTGCGCTGGCCGAGAGCACGGCGTGCCTGGTCACGGTTCCGCTGCAACTGGGGCTCGGATACGCGATCGCGCAAGGGCTGGGGACGTTGGAGACAGCCGACTTGATCGTATCGTTGATCGGCGTGGTCCTGTTCATCTTCGCGGTAATGCTGGGCCTGGCCTGGTATCGTAACCACAGAGCGCATCGGAAACACGCTCCGCGGGCCAAGGCCGCGTGGCTACGGCGATTCCGTCCGCGTCGCCTTGGGCGCCGGGCGGCAAAAAAAGCCTGACTCGAACGACTCCACGCTCCGGGTCAACTGTCGTGAGCCGTATACTCTGCGGCGGGTTACTAATCGTACATCAGCTGAGTTGGATGTGATGCGAGCAATCGTTACCGGCCAAATCGGTATGCACAAAAAGCCGTACCTCGATGCGGTCGCTGATCTTGCGGGTCAGCGCGGCGGTCATATCGAAACCTTTCACATCGGGAACTTGATGTACGCTGAGGCGCCGGACATCCGCGCGGGGCGAATCCTCGACCTGCCGCTGAGTCGTCTCAATGCCCTTCGCCGAGCCGTGTTCAAGGACATCATCGCCCAGACCTCGCCGGCCGGTGATCACCCCAATGTGATCATCAATACGCATGCGACGTTCCGTTGGCGACATGGACTTTTCTCCGGCTTCGATTTCGACCAGGTCCAGATGTTCCAGCCGGACATGTTCATCTGTCTCGTCGACAACGTGGAGCTGGTGCATCGTCGTCTTCACGCTGAGCACGACATCGATGCGACGTTGAAAGATTGCATGGTGTGGCGCGAAGAGGAAATCCTAGCCACTGAGCTGCTCGCTCAGGCTGTTGGATGCCCACATGGGTTCTACATTCTCAGTCGAGGCCGACAACGCGAAACGACCGAAACGTGTCTGCGTCTTATCACGCGCCCCGATATTCCCAAGGTGTATCCGAGCTTTCCGATGAGTCACGTAGTGGACATGCCCGATGTCCTCGCCGAGATCGATCAGTTTCGAGCCGGTCTTGCGGAGCGGTTCATTGCGTTCGACCCCGGCGATGTGGACGAGAAACTCCTATTGGAGCGCGCGATCGAAGCGGCAGAACAGGGCCGAGATTGGGTCGAAGTCGAGTCTCATACGTTCGGTGCGCGAACCGATGACGAACGGCGCATCCGGGTCTCGGTGCGCGAAGTTCTTGACATTGCCGGCGACATCGACGGGCAAATCTACATGCGCGACTTCAAGCTCATCGATCAGTCGGACATGATCTGTTCGTACATCCCCGAACTTCCAGGTGGCATGCCGGGCCTGTCCAGCGGCGTGGAGCGCGAACTGCAGCACGCCTTCGAGCACACCAAGGAAGTCTACGTCGTGTGGACGCCCGCCAAGACACCCTCGCCGTTTATCACCGAAACCGCGACAAAGGTTTTCTCAAGCGTCCAAGAGGCGATGGGGTACTTCCACGATAAGGGAGTGGTCGCGCAGGGCGATCTGTTCGGGAACTAGAGCAGTTTCAATGCTCTTGTAGTGTCAGGGCATGGCAGAAGAGGGACTAGGTAACTGCCTCAAGACCGCTGGCATTCTGTGTCAATCGGAAGCTCGCCCACGCGAAGATCCGGTGGCACGGGCAGGATGCCCGTGCCACCGGAGTCCCGCCGATCGACCCCTTTTGACTGGCAAATTCATCGTGGCGTTCGATGATTAGCGCACTCAGCCGCTACGTTTTCAGTGAAACTGCTCTAATACCTGAAGAGGTGCAAATCATCCGCCCGCTTCCGGGTCCGTCGGTGGGTTGGCGCGTGTGGCCCGGCACTTGTTCGCCAAGTCTTGCAACAGCATCATCTGCCACGCCCACTCCAAGCGTTCAGCGACCGTCATCTGCAAGATCGGCTTGGCCAAGTGGCCATCGAATCCCCGGTCAACGTCGGTTCAACTTTCAGCTTGATGATCGTTCACGTTCGATAAGTTCTTGTCGTTCTTCGATCTCGCGGAGACCGGACTTGCGATCAGTCGGGGCCGTTCCTCTGCACCGCCATGATATCGGCCAGTTCTGTTGGGCGTGATGCAGGAAAACTCACGCTAAGCGAACCTCGCTGCCTATCCTGATCGTACTATCCCCTCTATGCCCCGTTACAAGCTCACCGTGGCGTACGACGGAACCGAGTTCCACGGCTGGCAGCGGCAGCAGAAGCCGGGCGAGGAGTCCTTGCGCACAGTGCAAGGTGTGCTGGAGCAAACGATCGTTGAGGTCGTTCGCGAGCCGATTACCTTAACGGGCGCCTCTCGCACGGACGCTGGGGTCCACGCCCGCGGGCAGGTAGCCGCGTTCTCGTGCGAGTCGACCATCGAGCCAAGACGTCTGAGGGCAGCGGTGAATTCTCGGCTGCCGGAGGACATCCAAGTTCGGCGGGCATCCGTCATCGACGAGAGCTTTTCGCCGATCGGCGATGCGGTTTCCAAGTCCTACCGCTACTACATCGCCCATGGGAATCGACGCCGTCGCTTACCTCCGCTGTTCGATCGCAGATTCGTGTATTCCTGCAGATACGAACTTGATCCTTTCAAAATGAACGACGCGACCCAACATTTGATCGGCGAGCACGATTTTTCGAGCTTCACCCGGCTCAATCACGGCCGCGAATCTGCCGTGCGCACAATCCACGATTGCTCCGTTACCGCGATCAGTCCTCGCCGATGCCGAATCGATGTCAACGGCAACGGGTTTCTCTACAACATGGTCCGCATCATCGCTGGGACACTCGTTGAAGTCGGTCGCGGCAAAATCAAACCGGACGACATTCCCGGGATTCTCAACGCGACCGATCGCACTGCTGCCGGATCGACGCTCCCGCCTGAGGGATTGTTTCTGATGTCGGTGAAGTACCGGGAGGGATGAGCCATGAGCAATGCTTTATACGATGCAACAAGCGCCCTTGAGGGAGCATCACTTGACCAGTCAGATTGATTCGTATCGCGATCTCATCGCCTGCCAGCGAGGCATTGATCTCGTAGAGCATGTGTATCAACAGACCGCTGATCTGCCTGGCGATGAACGATTTGGACTCGTTGCACAGATGCGACGATCGGCTGTGAGTGTTCCGTCCAATATTACGGAGGGATGGGGGCGCGGTACGAGGAACGACTATGTTCGATTCCTCAGAATGGCGAGAGGTTCGTTGTTCGAACTCTCTACACAGGCAGAACTCTGTAAACGGCTTCGGTTCGCTGGGGATTGGGCTCAGATCATGGGCACGGCTGACGAGCTCCGGCGGATTTTGCACCGACTAATACGGTCACTCGATCATTATCTGTTTGGCGACGAACACTCCTAGCTCATCCCTAATGGCTCATCCCTAATGGCTAACTCCCTCCGCATCATGCACATCTCCACACGCATGATCCTTGGCGGATCGCAAGAGAACACTGTTCTCTCATGCGAAGGCCAAGCTGACGCGGGTCACGCGGTCAGTCTGGTCTACGGCCCAATCTATGGACCGGAAGGATCACTACTTGAGCGCGTCAAAGAACACGGCGGGATTGAAACAATCGAAACGCCCAACCTCGTTCGGGATCTTTCACCCTTGCGAGACTGGCGTTGTTACTTTGATCTCAAGCAGATCGTTGCGAATTGGAAACCGGACGTCGTGCATACACACTCATCCAAGGCAGGCATCTTGGGTCGGCTGGCCGCATGGAAGATGCGCGTGCCGTGCGTCGTACATACGATCCACGGCCTAGCGTTTCATCCCTACCAGAGCAAATGGAGAAATGCGATTTACATCGCTGCAGAGCGATTCGCCGCGCGGCGTTGCCATCGCATTGTTTGTGTCGCCGATGCGATGCGCGATCAGGCGCTCGCGGTCGGCATCGGCCAACATGATCAATACGCGACAGTGCATTCCGGCATTGAGATTGAGCCGTTTGTTGAATCGCGCGATTCACAACAGGCGATGCGTAGCGAGCTGGGGTTGGCCGAGGATGACTTTGTTCTAGGCACAATCGCGCGCTTAGCCGAACTAAAAGGGCACGATGACTTGTTGGATGCTCTGTCACCGCTGATGCACACGCTGCCCAATCTCAAGTTGCTGTGGATCGGCGACGGCTGGTGGCGCGATCGGCTCACGAAACGAATCCAGCGTTTGGGGCTCGAATCGCAGATCGTTCTGGTCGGTCTCGTCGAGCCGCAGCGCATCCCGGCATGTCTCGGCGCGATGAATGTGCTGGTTCATCCCAGTTACCGTGAGGGCCTGCCGCGGGCCGTGCCGCAAGCACTGCTGAGCCGCGTGCCAGCTATCGTCTATGATGTGGATGGAGCCAGGGAAGTTTGCATCGACGGCGAGGTGGGCAAACTTGTAGGGCCGGGCGACCTTACCGCACTGCGCGACGCGGTTCAATGGATGATGGATCACCCGGCCGAGCGGGACGAGATGGGAAAGCGCGGGCGCGAGCTTTGCGTGCAGCGCTTCGCTGTTGGGAGGATGATCGAGAAGCTGGAGACGATTTATGCCCAAGTGCTGGCTCAATGTGGCGACGATCGCGCTGACACTGATCGCGTCAACGGCGATCGGTAGGTCGGCGGCGCATGACTCCCAAGCACTCAGCGACACCGGCACTCCGCCTTCGCTCGGGCTGAACTCGTACGCCGGGCAACTCGCCAACATCATGCGCCGGGAGCTGTTCGATCTGGCTGACCAAGAGGCCCGCGCCCCACAATTCGAGCAACATATTTTGCGCGCGTCGTTGAATGTGCGACGACTCGCCATCGAACTACTAGAACAGGGCGAGCGAGTCGGAGCGGACGGCAGTTTGGGAGTCGTGATCGGCTTGAGGTTGTTTCACGGCCGAATTGAAGTTGATCGTGCGCTCAACGGACTTGTCCCGCTAAGTCGAGGGTTGAAGACCGGATCGGCGCCATCGGAGCTTGTAGATCGGTTCAGCAGCGCCGTCGAGGAGCTGCGTCGCTTCAACGAACGTGCTCTGGTGATTCCTGCCGAGTTGCCGGTGAATGATCCGGTAGCGCTCGATCGCGTGGTTGCGTCGTTGATGTCGGGCTTGATACCAGCCGCGGAGTTGACCAGCCTGGAGCGCGTGGTCAACCATTGGATTACGAGTCGAGCAACAACGCCGACGCCGGCCATGATCGCAGCCGGGCTTGATCAGCGAGCACAATCAAGTAAGTCGCAGGCACAGACGCTGGAACAACTGGTCGCGCGCGTCAACACAATGCCAATCCGAGCCGACACACGTGAGCAGCTCACGGCGATTATCGCAACGCTGCAACGAGGTGAAGTGTTCGCTGAGCTACACCCCAGTATCGAAACCTACCGCGCGCTTCTGTCAAAGACGGTCGACTTCGCTGAAGCGATTGCGAACGCTGAGTGGTTAGATCAAGGCGCACGAAACGTATTCGCAGATCGGCTTCATGATGCGGTTGTATTGTTCCACGACAAGCAGACACGCGATCAGGGTGAGCAGCGACTGGAAAACCTTGTCCCATTACGCACCACGCTTGCCAACACATCACGGCTTGCACTGAATCGTGTTGATGTACGTCCGATCGGCGCGGCGCTCGCAGTCCTGACCCAACCAGCCGAAGACTTCGATTCCGATCCAGCCTCGGCATTTCCTAAATCAACGCTCGCCGCAATCGAACGCATGATCGCCTACCGCGAACTGAAAGTACCCAAGCTCAAAGGAGAGCTGCGAGTTGTTCGGCGTAAGTTGGATGATCGTTACCGTGACGCGGAACGAGCCCTCTTCAAGCAGCTTCAGACCGTAACTGAGAACGCCGACGCACAGACCGACCCTTCCCTCACGAGCCTGTTCGCCGATCACCAACAATACTTGGAAGACCTTGGGCGGATCGAACTACTGCCGATCTGGATCGACCAGTTGAGCCTGATTGCGCCGCGATCGGCTGGATCAGTAAAGGGCCACGTCGAGAAACTGAGCCGGTGGCTTCTGGATCCGACGCGCCGACCTGATGGGGTTCGCGCGCTCGACCGCCTTCAGCAGCAACTGCAACTTTTCTATCCGTTGCCATTTGAACGCCGGATGCGCCGAGCTGATCGTGAGGTGATCACCGCCACCGGAGCGCGACACGAGCAACTTCTGCAAATTATCGAAACGCGGCGTCGGCAATGGGTCGAATCTCTGATCGACCGCGACGACGACGACGACCAGGCTGCGAAGCGGATGCTCTTACTACATCGATTGACCCAAACGCTGGCCGATGTCGTCGAATTACTTCGATTGACCAGCGACGCACCGGCCCTCGATCGCTGGGCTGCGTGGGAACTCCCGACTGATGCAATTCGGAAGACAGTCGCCGATCTGCCGGCTCGACTCAAGCTAGCGACGACCGCTGCGATTGATGAGAATGATCGATCTTTGCGAGTACAGTTGGAGCGGATCGACCGCGACGCGCCGCTGGGCAAGCTCGCCGGTCGTTTGGGGCAAGTACTCGCCGAAGCGCTGGAAGAACTGCCTGATGGTGCGCTGGCTGTGATCGGTCAATCGGCGAATCCTCCGACGGACGAAGCGTGGATGCGTTTGAGCCGCCGAGCCCTTGCGAATCTGTGTCGCTATACACTGGAACAGCAGCACGCCGAATCGACCGGGCAAGATAGTCTGGCAGATATACTTTCCGTCTACGTCAACGCGGTGGCCGAGCAACTGCTTGCGGACCTGGGCGAACCACAATCGACGCGGGCCGATGATCGGTGACCCGAACCTCAGGCGCCGTCATCACGGCTCCGGTTCGACCCGACGGCACGTAAACCTTTATGATCCGACGCCATGACGAATATCCTTGTAGTCGGCCCACATCCTGATGACCAAGAACTTGGCATGGGCGGGACTATCGCCAAGCTCACCGAGCAGGGGCATGATGTACTGCTGCTTGATATGACCAACGGCGAGCCCACGCCGCACGGCGATCCGCAAACGCGGGCCGTTGAAGCCGCCAAAGCCGCTGAGATTCTTGGTGTGAAGCGCAAGCTCTTGGACCTGCCCAACCGGATGCTCGAGCACAATATCGAATCGCGACACTTGGTTGCCGGCGTGATTCGTGAACATCAAGCTCAGATCGTCTTCGCACCTTACTTTCAAGATGCGCATCCGGATCATGTGGCGACGACGCGCATCGTCGAGGATGCGCGTTTCGATGCGAAGCTCACCAAGATCGACTTGCCGGGCGAACCGATCTACCCCAAATGGTTGTTCTACTATTACTGCACGCATTTGCGCTGGGTGGCGGATCCCAATTTCCTTTTCGACATCACCGGATATGAGGACCGCAAGCGCGATTCGATCGTGGCGTACGAGACGCAGTTCGTGATACCAGAGAGAAACCGGCGCGTCGTGGAGTGGATCAAGTCATCCAACGAGTATCTTGGGAGTCGTATCGGCGTCATGTCCGCCGAGCCGTTCTATACGAAGGAACCGCTCGGGCTGGCAGGCTTGGAGTCGTTGACACTGTTGTAGACAATCGCGCCGGTGCCACGGCTCGCCCGCGCAGCGGAGAGCCGTGTCCGACCACCGATCAATGTCAACCGGCCCGTCAGTAAACCCTGCGTACCAACGTGCAGAGGA
>CBDUST010000138.1:0-11008 GCA_965369945.1 uncultured bacterium
AAGGTATCGAGGATCTGCACTTCGTATCGCCCCTGCAGATAGACACCCGAGTTGGATCGCGCTTGTCCTTGCTTGCCCGGCATCTTGGGGCAGAAAAACTCCACATGAAGTTGGAAGTCGCCAAAGGTTGAGTCGGAGACTGCATCGGAACCGGCAGCCCGCACCGAGCCATCATCCTGTACAATCCATTGGCTTTGGGACCCGTCTTTGCCCTGCCAGCCACTCCACGATGTTCCATCAAACAGGATGGCCGTCTTGTCGTCCGCCTGCGAGGGCTTGGCGCCGAGTGTGGGCGAAGGTCCTGGATCACCCGCCATCGGCTGCGTCGCCGCCTCGGAGCCGCTTTGTGGCTTCGCGCTCAATCCAACGCAGCAAACAGCAAGTACACCCAATCCAATCCAATACTTACTTCGAATCCCGTCCATCTTCAGCCTCCCTCGCACGAGGCGAGTCTTGTTCGCAACACCTCGGTCAGTGTATCACGGGCGATCTCTTCTTGTTCGCCGCTTTGTAGGTCCTTGAGGACGATGTTTCCTTCATCCAGCTCCTTGCCCAGGATAACTGCAAATCGCGCCCGGGCTTTGTTCGCTTCACTGAGCAGCTTGCCCACGTTTCGCGTGGATTTGTAGCTGTGGCGCACGTGCAATCCAGCGGCACGAAGCTTCCCCACCCACTTCGTGAAGTGATCCTCTGCTTCGTCATCACGCGCGTTGACGACAAATACATCCGGCTCAGGCATGTACTTCTCTGCGGGCTCCAAGAGACCGTGATCTTCCAGCACGAGGCGAAGTACAACATCACCCATCGCGAAGCCGCAAGCGGCGGTGGCCGGCCCGCCGAACAACTCGACGAGATTGTCGTAGCGTCCACCGCCGGCAATCGCGCGCTCCTTGCCCGTGGCTTCGTGAATTTCGAAGACGGTGCCGGTGTAGTAGGCAAGTCCGCGAACGATGCTGAAGTCAGGCTCGCACCAGTCGAGGAGTCCAAGCGTCCCAAGTTGCTGCCATACGTTCGCAAGGGGTGTAAGATCCGGCTCGATTACCGCGCTAGTATCGAGAATCTGCTCTTCATCGAGAAGGACTTTGAACCTCGCCTTAATGGACGGTGCCAGCTCTTCCGCTTCGAATGCGCGGGAAGACAGAGCGGCAAGAATATCAAAGCGATCCACATCGATTCCAGTGTGACGGATCAGCTTCACACCGATTCCTTGTTTCTTGGTCTTGTCACGTTTATCAAGGAACTGGAAGACCTCGTCGTAATGGTCTTTGTGTGCTCCACAATATGCGATCAGCTGGGTCACCACGTCTCTGTGACTGATCCTCAGTTTCACGTCATTCGACGCAAGGCCGAGACGGGTAAGTAGACCGACTGCGAGGCTGATGACTTCAACCTCTGCCGCTGCCGAGTCCTCGCCAACAATGTCCACATTCAATTGAATGTGCTCGCGCAAGCGTCCGCGCTGAGGCCGTTCGGCTCGGAAGTACGGGCCGATGGAGAACCACTTTGTCGGCTTGGGGAGCGAGCCCGCTTGTGCTGCATACATGCGCGCCAGCGTCGGCGTGAACTCCGGGCGCAGGGCGTAATCCGTATCACCGCCGGAGCGCTTGAAACTGAACAATTCCGAGACAATGCCCGGGCCTGACTTGGCGGTATACAAGTCCAAGTGCTCGAACCGCGGCCCGTCGATTTCGTCGAAGCCGTGGTTGATCGAGACTTCTCGCCAGACGCTTTCGATATACCGGCGAACCGCCAGATCATGTGGATAGAAGTCGCGCGTGCCTTTAGGCGCCTGAAATGTGTGGGTCGAAACGGCCATGCGGCCACAGTGTAGCGATCTACCGGGTGTCACGCACAGCGAGTGAAGCGAGTTGTGCGTGCTCTTCGTAGCGCCAAGAAGCACCGACGACTCTCCCGGCGCGCCGAGACTGCGCTGTCGGTGGCGCCCTTTTTTCCTATGACCTCTTCACTGGTCCATCACCAACACCGCTGCCCCCTTGATCGCATCGTGTTTCAGCGCGATCAGCGCGTCGTTCGCCTCTTGAAGCTCGAACGTCTGCACATGCGTCTGCACACCCACACGGGCCGCCTCCTTGAGAAACTCACGCCCATCTTCGCGCGTGTTATTTGCAACCGTTCGAATCACGCGCTCCCAATACAGGTCTTGATATTCAAGCTGTGGAATCGGGCTCATGTGAATTCCGCCGAGCACGAGCCGTCCGCCTTTGTCCAACGCCTTGAGCGCAGCGGGCACGATCTCTCCAGCCGGGGCGAAGATGATTGCCGCATCGAGCGCAGCCGGCGGAGGCTGCGTTGTTGTGCCAACCCACGTTGCCCCCAACTCCTCAGCCAGAGGTTGGTGATGCTCCTTATCGCGCGTAGCGACATACACATCCGCGCCGCGTGCTTTGGCGATTTGGATGGCGATGTGACCAGCGGCGCCGAAACCGTATATCCCGAGCTTCGCGCCCCGCCAATCTTTTATTTCACATTGGCGCAAGCAGCGGTAGCCGATGATCCCCGCGCACAGCAGCGGTGCAACCTGATGATCCTCTAGATTCTTTAGAAGCGGATAGACGAAATCCGCCGGCGCGACGATGTACTCAGCGAACCCGCCATCGCACGTCCAGCCGGTGAACTCAGCCTTGTCGCAGAGATTCTCTCGGTCGCCTAAGCAGTATGCACATTCACCGCAGGTGCTATTGAGCCACGCCACGCCGACGCGCTCGCCGAGTTTTGGGTTGCGCACCTCCTCACCGAGCCCGACAACCTCGCCAACGATCTGATGGCCGGGAATGATCGGCGTCTTTCGCACCGTCAACTCACCTTCGACGACGTGCAGATCAGTTCGACATACACCACACGCTCGAACTTTGATGAGCAATTCGCCCGGGCCAGGCTCAGGTGTATCGACCTCCCGGTATTCCAGCGGCAAATCGCGCACGAGATTGGGGCGATCGAGCAGACAAGCGTTCATAGTCCGCTCATCGTACTTCAAACATGAACCTGCGATCGAACAGCCGGATTCGTGTTACTTGTTGGCCTCTCTCGCCGCTTTCTTCTTGCGATGCTCGAGCGTCTTCTTGATATACGCGGCTGCATTGGGCGTCTTGCAACTCGTGTCGCCGTGATCGACTTTGACCTTGCCGATTGCCTTCGCTGCGGCGAGAGCCCTCTCTTGGAGTTTCTCGTTGCGCACACCGATTGATATCACCGCTTGATTCATCGAATGTCGAACGCGGTTGGGGCTCGAATGGATATTCTTTTGGATGTGATCGATGTAGCTTGCGTAATCTTTTTCAGACAGCGACTCCGACTGGCTCGCCAGAACCGTAAGGACATGCCAACCGGTCGCCGCGATCCACTCCTGTTTGGATGTAATCCATTTCTTCATACAGGCAACCGCTGCCGGACTCTTACCCGCAGTGACTGCGACTGCATCGAGTGTGATCTGGCTGGTGACAGTCTCGACCCACTCATCCAGCGTTGACGCTCTTATCTTGGCCGGCTCAAGAATCAACGTGGCCAAAACGCGCGCATCGTGATTGCCCGTCGCCCACAATTGCTCAGCGAGCGCTTGATCGCTGCCGATTTCCTTTTGTAGTTTATAGAGATCAGCGTAGCGCACGCCGAAGGCCTCGCCGGTGATGCCGTGGCGGGCGTAGGTTTTGCGAGCCGATTCGTTGCCCGCCGCCTTGAGTATCTTCATGACCTCGGTCTTGTTCATGCGGGCATCATAGCCGTGTGCTGCGATCAGCAGTTCAGGTCAGCCAATCGCCGTAGAGTTCCGGCCGTCGATCGCGCAGAAACAGCTTTGCTGCGTGTGAAGATTCGACGTTCGCTAGATCAACTTCGCACATGAGAATCTCTTGCGTACCTTCACCGGCCTGTGCGATGACGTTCCCCGCTGGATCGCAGATAAACGATTGGCCGGCAAAGGTCACCTTCGGCTCCGGCCCGACGCGATTGCACAGGGCGGAGTAGTAGCCGTTCTGGAATGACGCAACGCGCAGCTCGGCTTCGAAGAGCCCATCGGGCCATTCGGCGACTCCGCCGGCTTGGGGGACAACAACAAGCTGTGCACCATTCAGCGCCAAGGCACGCATGTATTCGGGGTAATGACGGTCATAACAGATTGCCACGCCGATGCGTCCATACTTCGTGCCGTAGACCGGTGCGCCGGTATTTCCTGGGGCGTAGTACCCTTGTTCGTGAAACCAATCGTAGTCGGTGATGTGGACCATGCGCGTCTTGCCGAGCAATGTTCCGTTCGCGTCGATGACGGGTGAGGTGTCGTAAGTGTGTTCGCCATCACGTTCAAAGATGTTGAGGATGATGACGACGCCGAGGTCAGCCGCGAGTTTGGAGAACGCTTCGGTGGTTGGACCGGGGATAGGCTCGGCGAGCGCGAGAGTTTCAGGCGTTGCGCGATCTTGCGGATAAAACGGATCGAATGCAAGTTCTGCAAAGCAGATGACGTTCGCGCCCTGTGCAGCAGCATCGCGTACCGCAGCAAGCCCGGTTTCGCGATTCGCCTGACGATCATCAGTTGCCGGCTGTTGAACAAGCGCGAGCTTCATGGTTGATTGTTTACTACAAGCCTAGTCGGGATTTTAACCTACTCAGCCGCAGATCGAAGATCCGCCTCGTATTTGGAAGACAAAGTAGATGCATGGTACGATATGGCACAGGAGTGCCAGCAGGAGAGTGATCGTTCCGAGTGCAACGCGCGAGACGAACGCCTCAACCTCCTTGTTGCCCTACCTGTGCGGGATGAACCTGTGACGCTATCGCAACCACTGAAGCACCTGCATTTTCGATCAGGGCTTACATATGAAGCTCCTTGAACTGGAATTATTCGCTCGCTTCCGTGACCGCCGCGATGTGAAGGTTCTTCGCCACAGAGATACGAAACTCGATCTTTGGGCCATGCGCGGAACTAGTGAGTTCGTCAAGTACCAGAACGGCCAAAGTTGGGATGTGTTTGGTAACGCACGGTTCATCTTAAGCTTCATCGCAGAACGCCAGAAATTCGGAAAATTTGTCGGCGTATGGGAGGTTCTATCAAAGAAACCTCGCGACAAAGGATTTCGCTATGCCACTCGAGAGTTGCGAGGATTCAAAGATATGGAGGGGCGACTTGTTGTGCATTGGGGCAAAGGAACCCGATCGTGGGCCCAATGGCTCCATCAAGCTGGCAACAAGATTATCAGCGAGATATTGCCTCCCAATTACGTCACTGATTTCCCCGGCTTCTATGACTTCATGCTAAGGCACGATCAGCTTGTCCGTATAGTGAACAACCAAGAATCCAACCGAGAGTGGTACCGAATGCTCTCGTCAGTCAGCGGCGTGTATGTCATCCTGGACACCGTCAGCGGCCGTCAATACATCGGCAGCGCTTACGGTAAAGGAGGCATCTGGGCGCGATGGAGGCAATATGCCAAATCGAAGTCCGGTGGGAACATCCTGCTGAAGGAACTGCTCGCGAAACATCCAGACCGCTACAAGAAATTTCAATTTGCTCTTTTACGCGTGCTTGAGCCTGGCATCACGAAGGAGGCAGTGATAGATCACGAAACGATAACCAAGCGCAAGCTAGGATCGAGAGCATTCGGACTCAACGCCAACTGAGCGGCATCGCACACCGCAGCGACCCCAGTTTCACGATTCGCCTTACGATCATCAGTTGCCGGCTGTTGAACAAGCGAGAGTTTCATGATGGTGAAAGGATACTCGCTCTATTCACTCACCACTCCGGTCCGCCGGTGTAGCGGCCGTAGACGTCGGTGAGTGCTTGGACCATTTCACCCGGCGGTATTTCCAACCGGTGTTTCGAACGCTGATCGTGCTAGGTGTCCCGCTCAACGTGTTCTCCCGGTGGAGGAGGGACGACGGCATCTAGAATCTGGATCAGATTCGCCAGCTCATCGGACACGATGCTCCATACGATATCGAGATTGATGTTGAAATACTCGTGGGCGATTCTGTTGCGCAACCCACGAACGCCAGCCCAGGGCACATCGCCAAGCTGCTGTTGGCGCTTTTGGGTAACGTTTCGTCCCGCCTCACCGATGATTTCGAGACACCTGAGCACCGCATATTGGGTGCGCTCATCCGCAACGAAATCCTGCTTCGACAGGCCATGGATGAAGGCTCGTGCCTTCATGGCCGCCTGATGCATGTCAAGCAACCAGGCATCATCATCATGCTGCATACAACCGCTCCATCGAGCCCAGAATGCTCTCGCGGCGGATGTGGTTCGTTGATTTCTCCAGCGGCTCTCGCTCCAGAAGATCCACCTCGCACCCAAAGAGTGCGATCAGATCATCCACGAACTGGAAGTACACATCGGCAAATCCGCGGCGCTGCTGCGGCAGGAACTCAACTACAAAATCAAGGTCGCTCCTGGTGGGGTCGAAATCGTCCCGCATTGCCGAGCCAAAGACGTAAAGCGCCTTAACGCGGTGTCTCTTGCAGAGCTCTTTCAATTGATCGAGATTGCTTGAAATAAGTACGTTCACGCGCCAACTCGTTTCGGTCCTAGTACCGAGTGTGTTTTCCCTACCACTCCGGTCCGCCGGTGTAGCGGCCGTAGACATCGGCGAGTGCTTGGACCATCTCGCCGAGGGTGCACTTCGTGAGTGAACCATCGATCAACGAGGGCATGAGGTTTGCACCATCGCGCGCCGCTTTGCGAATCTCATCCAATGCGCGATTCGTGCCGTCCGCATCACGATCCTTCTTGAACGTGGCCAGACCTTCGCATTGCTGCGTTTCCACTGTGTGGGGAATCTGAAGGATCGACACTTGTTGCTCATCGTTACCGTCTTCGTAAGCATTCACACCCACGATGATGCGATCGCCCGCTTCCATCTCCTGTCCGAATCGATAACTCGCCTCGGCAATCGATCGGCGGAAATACCCCTTGTGGATGCCCTCGACGACCCCGCCCATGTCGTCGATCTCCCCAATCATCGCGTTGGCGTCCTTTTCCATCTGATCGGTGAGCGCTTCGACGTACCACGACCCGCCCAGTGGATCGACCGTGCGATGTACACCTGTTTCGTGCGCGAGAATCTGTTGCGTACGTAATGCGACGCGCACGGCTGTCTCCGTAGGCAAGCCCAACGTCTCGTCCATCGAATCGGTATGTAACGATTGGCACCCGCCCAACACGCCCGCCATCGCCTGATACGCCACGCGCACCACATTATTGAGGGGCTGTTGTTCGGTAAGCGAGCAGCCGGCCGTCTGCACGTGTGTGCGCATCAGCCACGACCGTTCTTTCTTCGCCCCGTACCGATCGCGCATCGCCGCCGCCCAGATACGCCGGGCCGCCCGTAACTTGCAAATCTCTTCAAAGAACTCGTTATGGCTATTGAAGAAGAAACTCAGCCGCGGCGCGAACGCATCGACATCCAGACCTCGCTCGATCGACGCCTCGACATATTCCATTCCGTCGCGGAGTGTGAACGCGAGTTCCTGCGTCGCTGTCGAGCCGGCCTCGCGAATGTGATAGCCGCTAATCGACACGCTGTTCCAGCGTGGGACGTGGTTGGTCTGAAACTCGATCGTATCAACAACGAGCTTCACCGAAGCCTCAGGCGGATAGATAAATTCGTTTTGGCTGTGGAATTCCTTAAGGATGTCGTTTTGTAACGTGCCGCCGAGCTTCGCCCAGTCGAAGCCGCGCTGCTTGGCCATGGCAAGGTACATCGCCCAAATGACTGCCGCAGGCCCGTTGATCGTCTGGCTGACGGTGACTTCTTCCAAGGGAATGTCCGCATAGAGCCGGTGCATGTCGTCCACCGTGTCGATCGCCACGCCGCAGCGACCCACCTCACCGGCGGAAAGTGGATCGTCGCTGTCGCGGCCCATCAACGTAGGCAGATCGAACGCCGTGGAAAGCCCGGTGTTGGCCTGCGTGCCCTTGGCGTTTGCGAGCAAGTACTTGAATCGTTGATTGGTGTTGTCAGCCGAACCGAACCCGGCGAACTGGCGCATCGTCCACAGCCGACCCAGGTACATGTTCTTATGGATTCCGCGGGTGTAGGGGAACTGGCCCGGCTGGCCGATTCGCGCGTGCGGGCTGGCAGTGTTGTTGGGGTCGGTCGCGTGCGCCTGCTCCGGACCATACACCTGATCGACGGCATAACCGGAGATCGTCACGGTTTCCGGATCGATAGCCTTGGGATTGGCCGTACTCGTTGGCTTTTGTAACGTGCTCATAGCGATCCTCAGGTGTCCAGAGATCCGATCGGATGGCGCCTCAGACGAAACGCTCACGATCATCCTAGCGTGACCCAGCGACCCGGTCGCTCAGTCAGTTGGCTGATCGATCGTCGCAAACGAAACGAAAACCGCCTCACTAGTGTCGTGTGAGGCGGGGAGGAAACGTGTAGAGGTACGGCAGGCCGTTAGTCGTCGTACATGGTGGCTTTGACGTCCTCATCGGGCAGTGGTCCGCCTTCAGCCGTCCACCAATCCGGAAGGTTCGCCGTTTGATCGGCGCGGAGCTCGTGGTTGTACGGTGCAGGTCGCAGCTCATTGCCTTCACGGAAACTCACGTCGATGCGCAGGACGTTGGCTGGAGGAACCGTCAGCGAGCTGCGAAGCTTGCCCATCCTCGTGCCGATGTCGAAGATCTGGTATTTCAGCAGGTCGGGGCGATGGACCGGGTCGTCGCCCTCGCCCTCGTCAAGGTCGATCGTGAGCTGTTTGCCCGGTGGAATGTCCATGGCAAACAGCGCCTCGCCGGTGCGGACATCGATCAAGGTGACGGTGGTCGGCCTCGACTCAGTGGAGTAATACGTTTGCGACCCGCCGGTGTGGTTGAACCACCCACCATGCGGCATATGGCACCCAGTCGACGCAAGCATTGTCACGACGCCAAGGCTCAGAATTCCGGCTAACTTCAACATCTGATCGCTCCTGATCACAGCCACAAGAAGAGGTACTCCACCCGACGGCGGACGGTTCACGATATCCGTGTCCCCGGGGTACGCCAATCGCGCCGGATCAGATATCGGTCAGGTAGGGCCTGTGGTCCGTCGAAATCCGCCAAGCCGATCATATTCTCGGACCACACCCATGCGGGGCCGCTGGGCGAGTCCTGCGGTACAGTGTGGCGATGGCTGACCGCTGCAAGCTTCCATGCCGCATTGGGCACGGTTACGACCTCCATCGGCTCGAGGCGATCGCTCCGGCTGGGGCGGGTCGGCCGATGATCCTGGCGGGTGTGAAGCTCGATCACACTACAGGGCCGGTCGGTCACTCCGACGGCGATGCGGTGTACCACGCCGTCACTGACGCGATCCTCGGAGCGCTGGGTGAGCCTGACATCGGCCAACTGTTTCCCGATACCGACCCGGCCAACGAGGCGATGGATTCACGCGTCTTCGTCGAAGCGGTGGCGCAGAAAATGCGCGAGGCTGGCTACGCTTTGGGTAATCTCGATATCACCATCGTCTGCGAGCACCCGAAGGTCGCCCCGCACAAAGCCCAAATGATCGCCAACATCGCTCGATTGCTCAGCTGCGATCCATCTCAGGTGAATCTCAAAGGCAAGACACACGAGCAGGTCGACGCCGTCGGCGAAGGCCGGGCAATCGAGGTTCACGCAGTAGTTCTGCTGATGACGACCGATCAACCCGTTTAGCCGGTGGGCTTGACCCACCGTGGGCGGATGCCGTGGTCTTACGCTCCACACCCCCTCCTCGCTACGATGTTCCCATGTTCGACACCTCCCTTTGGCAAAACGCTTCCGCCTTCGCCGCCCGGGCCCATCGGCATCAGGTGCGAAGAGATGGCCAAACGCCGTACTTCAGCCACTGTGTTCGCGTCGCCATGACAGTCGCCGTGAAGTTCGGCTGCACTGATGACACAGTGCTTGCCGCAGCGTTATTGCACGATGTCATCGAGGATACGCAAGCTGACTATGACGACCTCCTTGAGCAATTTGGATCGGAAGTCGCCGAGATGGTTGCTGCGCTGAGCAAGGACATGCGCTTGGTCGAATCCGAGCGCGAACCGGCCTACGACGCCCAGCTCGCTGAAGCATCCTGGCAGGTGCGGCTGATCAAGCTCGCCGATGTCTACGACAACTTCACCGACGCTGAAACCGATGCAGACCGACGCAAGTTGGCCGATAAAGCTGAGCGGGCACTGCGATTGGCTGAGGGCGACCCTAAACTGACCAAGGCGTGTGAAATCGTGCGTGAGTTGATCGGCGCCGTTGAGCCCAGCCAACCTCGTGCTTGATGCGAAGGAGCAATCGATGGGGAAGATCGCCGACGAAACCGTGTCCTTAGAATGGCCTTACCCCTGGAGTGTTTGTAACTGATGTTGCTTAGCGCCAAGATTTTGCTCGTCCAACTCTTGCTCGTATCGCTGGGTGTTTGTCAGCAAGCGCCGAGCCTTGCCCAAGAGATCGAGCAAGAGCCGGACCCGGTCGAAGCGCTGCTTGACCGTTTGGAGCGCAGCGCCGAGGACCTTCGTGATTTCCAAGCGAGTATTCGTTATGACATTTGGGACGCGGTGACGGAAGGACGGCAGATCCGTGGCGGCGAATTGATCTATCAGGTCGATCCAGCTGACAAATCCAAACGCTTCGCGATCAACTTCAACTCGCTCGTCATCGACCAAACGCGTTGGGACGAATCAGTGCAGTACATCTTCGCCGACGGCTGGGTGGTGGAAGTTGATCATAAGAAAAAGCAGTTCATCAAGCGCCAAATCGTTGCGCCGGGCGAGGAATTCGATCCGCTGAAGCTCGGCGAGGGTCCGTTCCCACTACCGATCGGACAACCCAAGAACGAAGTGTTGGCTCGCTTTGATGTGAAGTTGCTCGATGCGCCCAGCGATCCGTTCCTTGCCAAGATGCTGACCGATCGGGACGTCGAGGGAATAGTGTTGTTTCCCAAGCCCAACACGTCCGAGGCTGAGAAGTTCCAGCGCGTCGAACTCTTCTACGATCGCACGACGATGCTCCCGGTCGGTATTAATGCAG
>CBDUST010000139.1:0-10942 GCA_965369945.1 uncultured bacterium
CTACGACGGAAGAGGCAGCGTTCGCTGCCATTCGACTGCGGGGCATACCCTTGCAGCAGTAACGAGAGGCGAAGTCGTGGGTCAGTCGATTGTCCTAGCTATTGAAACTTCGCAGCGAAAAGGCGGGGTAGCGCTGCGCGATGCGTCGGGCACTGTGCATGTGGAATGGGTCGCTGAAGATCTTCGGCACGATGACGATTTGTTGCCAGCGATCGATCGACTTTACAAGCGCGTTGAACTTGAGCCGAAGGCGACCGACGCGGTGGGCGTGTCGATCGGCCCGGGTGGGTTTACCGGATTGCGGATCGCTGTGAGCACGGCGAAGATGCTGGGCGAGGCGCTTCGGTGCAAGCTGATTGCGGTGCCCAGCGCATTGGTGGCGGCGGGGTCATACCAAGGCGACGGTCCCATCATCGTCGCGCTGGCGTCGAAGGCGGACACCTTTTGGGCAACGCGGATGACACGTGTTGGCGATCGGTGGGAGCTGGCGGACGAGGGTTGGCTCACCGATGCAGGCTCACTTGAGTTGACGGACGTCAAAGCGCTGATCGGCGATGAGTACCTTCCTAGCGAGGTCCGTAGCAAGTGCGCTGCGGCGAACGTACCGATAATCGAGCCGAAGTTCGATCCGCAGGCATGTCTGGCAGTGACCGAGCGGCGCCTGGAGCGTGGCGAGGTTCTGGACGCGCTGACGCTGGGTCCGCTTTACCCGCGATGCCCTGAAGCGGTCCTGAAATGGCACCGCCGCGGGGCTGTCTGAGTCCCATCGGACGGTAGCCGCTGAAGGAATCAGGGCCTGTGTGACATGTGACCTCTGTGCGGCACCAGCTTGGGCGACCGAGCCGAGGGCGCTGAAGTTGCGCATTGCCGGAACCGATGTCAAGTGCGGTAATCTAGGGAACTTACGGAATCCACAACCCTGTGGATTGCGAATAGTAGTGAGGCTGAACATGGCGAAGGCGAAGGCGAACGGAGCGAACGGATGGGCCAGCAAGCAGGTTTTCACCACCGGTGAGGCGGCCGAAATCTGCAAGGTCTCACAGCAGACGATCATCCGCTGCTTCGATAGTGGTCGGCTCAACGGGTTCAGGGTGCCTGGCTCACGATTCCGCCGGATTCCGCGGATCGAGTTGCTGCGGTTCATGAAGGCCAACGACATCCCCGCCGATGCCCTGGAGAGCACCAAGAAGCGGGTGCTGGTCGTGGATGACGACGAGCAGATTATCGAGCTGTTCTTGGACGTGCTTAGCCGGGACGATCGCTTCGAGGTCAAGAGCGCCCGAACCGGGTACGACGCAGGGATGCTGACCGAGCAGTTTCGCCCACACATCCTTTTGCTCGATTACTTGTTGCCGGACGTCAATGGCAACCTTGTCTGTGATCGCATTCGCTCGAACCCGGAGTTGAACGGTACGAAGATAATCATCATCTCCGGCGTGGTGAATCAGGATGAGATCGACACGCTGCTGCGGAACGGCGCCGATGACTTCGTCAAGAAGCCGTTCAACATCGAGAAGCTCATCGAGCGAATGTCGCAGATGCTGGACGTCTAACGTCGGCATCGGGCAGCCGGGAGTTTCAGGAGAGCCGGCGCGATGGCGGACAGCGTACAAACCAATCAGGCCAAGCGAGTCGAGCTGATCTTGCAGCAAATGGATTCGCTGCCCACGCTCAGTCCGGTAGTCATACGGCTGCTCGAAGTGACTGAGGATGAGCGCTCCGACGCTGCAGATGTAATCGAGCTTGTTTCGGCCGATCCCGCGCTGGCGGGGAAAGTCCTGAAACTGTGTCGTTGCATGCACGGCGGCCGAGCACGGCAGGTCACGACCATCGGCAGTGTTGTGACGATGGTGGGGTTCGATGCGGTGCGCAGCGCTGCTCTGTCGGTGCAGGTGCTGGAACTCTTTGACGGAGTAGAAAGCCCGGCCGGCGAGGTCCGCTCCGACCAGCCGGTCTTCGATCGCGAGATGTTCTGGCGTCACAGTGTGGCCGTGGGCGTCGCCGCGCAGCGCTTGGCCCGGAAGACAAGAGGCGCCGGCAAAGTCGAGCCAGGCGAAGCATATCTGTGCGGGTTGCTCCATGATCTTGGTGTTCTGGCGCTGCACGTGATCGTGCCTCGCAGTTTCGATCGTGTCTGTGAGCTGGCGGAATCGCAGGGATTGTCGCTCGACCACGCCTGCAACCAAGTCATCGGAGTCGACGGACGGATTGCGGGAAAGCGCATGGGAGATCACTGGCAACTACCGCGACGCCTCGTTGACGCGTTGTGGCTCCACGGTCAGCCGATTCAGGCACTCCAAGGCCTTGGACATCGGAACCTGATCGCACTTGTGTCGGCGGCGGATGTCTTGGTGCGGCAACGCTACATCACGCCCGTTGGGCACACGCCGCGGGGCGAAGACTTGCTGTCGATATGCGAACCGCTGGGGCTGGGACGAGATGACGTAGATGAAGTCGCCGCGAAGCTGCATGACGAGGTGGGTCAGCGCACTGCGGCGTTGGGGCTGTCCGAGGAGCCGACAACCGATTCGTTGCTGCGATCAATCAGCCGCGCCAATCAGGTGTTGGGGAATATCACCGCCAAGATGAGTCGGCAGGCCAGAGCGGGTGAACAGCGCGCCGAGGTGCTGGATGCAATTGCGCGATTTCACGAGGTCGCCCAAGCGGGGTCGATCGAGCGCGTGCTCGCAGCGATTGTCTGCTCGGCTCGTCGCATCTTCCCCGAGGCCCGGCTGGGGATTGTGTATCAGGCGGTGAACGGGGAGCCGTGGGAGATGCTTCAATTCACCGAGGATGGAAGTTTATCCAACCGCAAGCTTCTGGAACCGCCGACTGCCGCTAGACCGCTCGGCGAGAACGCCCCGGCCGATGAATGTGTGTGGCGTGGCGCAGAGCTTGCGCCGTGGCTGGAGTCGTCGTTGCTCGATGGGGTTGATCCGGCGGACGTGTACGCGACGTTGCTGGGCAGCGGTTCGGCAGGGGCGGCGTTGTTGCTCCATGATCAGCCGGTTCCCGAGTCGCTTACCCCGCAGCTCTTGACCGTGCTCCGACGCACGTGGGAGGCGGCAATCGACGCAGCGACCCGTCACGCCGTCACCGAACGCCTCGCCGAACAACTAGCCCAAGCAACTCGGACCCTCACCGAAACGCGCGATTCGGCCGCCAAAGCGCAAGCGATGGCTGCGCTGGGCGAACTCGCCGCCGGTGCTGCGCATGAGATGAACAATCCATTGGCAGTGATATCCGGTCGTTCGCAACTGTTGGCTGACCGAATAGAAGACCCCGAACTTCGGTCGGTAGCACAACAAATTGTCCAGCGCTCCGACGAGCTGAGCGACATGATTACCGCCCTGCACACTGTTGCGGACCCGGCCGAACCAAAACCTCGATCAGTCAACCTCCAAGCTGTCTTGCAAGAGGTTGTTGCCGAGTTTAGTCCGAGAAACAACAGAGCCGTCAAGCTCAAACTTGTTGTGGACAATGCCGTTGGGCAAGTCTTTGTCGATCCGGATCATATTGGCCAGATCGTCCGAGAGTTGGTTCGCAACGCCATCGAGGCAGACTCTAACGCACAGATCAAAGTGCGCGTTCAAATCGACCCTCTGGATGACCGATTGAAGATACAGGTGGCGGACGACGGACCAGGGTTGAGCGAGGATGCCTTGGCTCACGCGTTCGCACCGTTCTTCAGCGACAAGCCGGCCGGCCGTCAGCCAGGCTTGGGCCTGGCGCGAGTCAAACGCCTCGTCGAGGCGAATCGAGGCCTGATCAAGCTGGAGAACGGACCGACGGGAGGCGCTGTGGCCACGATCTGGTTACCGACCGGTCAGGCCCGACCCTCCAGTCAGCGCGGCGCCGCCTGATGCAGCGTGATCCTCGGCGTTGCCCGTGTTTCGGAGTTGAGCCGAGCATCGCGTCGTTTGGGGGAGAAGGGTCTCGATGGAATCTCTGGACAAGGAAATCGCAGAAGTCTTCGCCGAGCAGCCGCCGGTGAAGGGACCTGCGCGAATTCTCATCGTGAGCCCCGAAAATGAGCTGCGCGCCGAGTTGCAGGACCAGGTCACTACGGACGGTCATCGCTGCGCCTGCGCTGACGACCTGACTCAGGCCCGCAGGACCATCGCTCGTCGCCGGTTCGATTTGCTATTGCTCGATCTCGATCTGGCAGATGGCGATGTGATGGAGTTGGTTCGAGCATTGCGCACCGTCTCGCCTCCCATTCGATGCCTCGTCTTCGCTGAAATCGCCTCCTCTACACAAGTTGTCGGTGCTCTACGGTGTGGCGCGGTCGACTTCATGTGCTTGCCTAAAGATCTCGATCAGTTTGGCGCTCGCGTTGAGTCCGCGCTGGTGGCGGCGCGTGCCGATATGCACCAAGTACAGTGTGTGGCGCGGCTCAAGGCCGTCTGCAAGAAGCTCGTCACTGCTCGTCATGAAGTGACTCAGCAAGTGGAGCGGCTGTGCAAAGATCTTGTCGAGGCTTACCAGGATGTCTCGTTACAAATGACCGAGGTGGCCATGGCCAGCGAATTCCGGACCCTCCTGAAGCAAGAGTTGGATGTCGAGGCGCTTCTGCGCACATCGCTGGAATACCTCTTGACGAAGACCGATCCAACGAACGCGGCGGTTTTTCTGCCGGATTCAGCCGGCCGGTTCGATCTCGGCGCCTATGTCAATTACGACTGCCCGCGTGAGACAGTCACGACGTTGCTGGATCATCTGTGCCAGTATGTGTGCCCCCAAATGGCCGACGAAGCGGAGATCGTGGCCTTCAGCGATGCGGACGAGTTTGCCGCTTGGGTGGGGGCCGAGGTGGGTTTCCTCGCAGGATGCCAGGTTATCGCCTTCTCGTGCCTTCACGAAGGAGAATGTCTGGCCGTGATGGTTCTGTTTAGAAGCAAGTCGACTCCCTTCGCCGAGGATCTTGCCGGCGCGATCGATATCCTCCGCCCGATCTTCGCCGAGCAAGTCAATAATGTGATCAGAGTGCATCACCGAGCCACGCCCTCCTGGCCTGACGATGCTGCCGATGGCAATGAATACGGGTACAACGATTACGACGACCTGGGCTTCGGCGGCTACGCCGCGTAACGACGCGCCAGGTGATTCACCTCGACTTGACGGTGTTCGGATTCCGTCGGCTTCCGAGTGTAGCTCCACCAACGAGCCGAACACAGCGCGGCGAGAGAATCTGGCCGAGTCGTTGGACCAACTGTCCGTCGGGAACGATCCGCATGCCGAGGGGTTTCATCTCGATGCGCTTGCCGCTAGTCTGTACGAGCAATCGTACGTCCACGCCTCCCCCCCCGTTCCCCCGCGGCGCGCTCGTAGCGGATCGCAATACCTCCTCTATGCGGTGCATGGTCTTCTCAAGCGGTTCGTGCGCCGGATCATCCAAGAAGTCCAATTCCAACCGAGTTGCGAAATAATTCGCCACTTCATCGATGGGGATGACCTGATCCACTACAAGGTTCAAATCGCCGCGTGAGTGATCCACCTTTCCACGTAGCGCAACCACCGCGTCGGTTTGCAGCACGTGGCCAAACTCCTTGTAGGCGTCGCTGAATACAACCGCTTCAAGCGAGGCGCGCTTGTCTTGCAAGCCGAGGATCGCCATCTTCTGCCCCGCACTTCGGCCGCGCTGCACAATGCGTGAACGAACTTGTGTTAGCACCCCGCACAGTGTCGCTTCGCTGTCATTGGGGAGCTGCTTCGCCGCCGCAATGTCCACCGGGCAATACAGTTCGATTATCTGCGCGTATTGATCCAGTGGATGGCCGGAGACGTGACGGCCCAACGTCTCCTTCTCGAACGCTAGTGTTGTGGGTTCATCCCACGGGGGAACCTTGGGAAGCGGCCGATTACCCTTGTCAGTCGTTGCGTCAGTTGCTTCAGCCGCAGCAAAAATGTTCATCTGACCGTCACGACGATCCGCTGCGGCACTCTGCCCAGCGTTGATGGCCTCGGCAATCGCCGCGAATACCGCTGAGCGCTCCGGTACGCTGTGGATCGAATCAAACGCTCCGGATTTCACCAGCGCCTCGATCGTTGCCTTGTTCACCTTGTGCAGATCGACCCGTTCACAGAAGTCCAGGATCGAGCGAAATGCCCCGTTCGTCTTTCGTTCACCGACAATCGCCTCGACCGCAGCGCCGCCTGAACCGCGGATCGCATTGAGGCCGAAACGCACATGTCCGTGCCAGGCGTCGTGCAGCTCATCCTTCATGAAGACCACCGAAAACTCGACATCGGATAGATTCACGTCCGGAGGTTTGACTTCCACGCCAATATGAGGTCGATCAGGCTCGTGATCTGCAAACACCACCTGTTTGCAATCCTCCAAATACCCGACCCAGCTCTCAACTTTGCGAGCAGCGCTTTCAAACGTCAGCAGCGCCGCCATGTACTGGTTCGGGAAGTATGTCTTCAAATACGCAGTTTGATACGCGATGATCGAATACCCCGTCGAGTGGGATTTATTGAATCCGTACCCGGCGAAGTTCAAGATCAAATCGAACAGATCGTCCGCCTGTTCCTTGGACAGCCCCTTGCTGTGCGCACCGTCGAGAAACTTCGATCGCTGAGCATTGATGACTTTGCGGTTCTTCTTACTGATCGCTTTGATCAAGGTGTACGCACTGCGAAGCGGGATATCGCCCAGGCCGTGCAAAATCTGCATGACCTGTTCCTGATACACCATGATGCCGTACGTCTCGGCGGTGTATTGCTCGACAATCGCGTGCGCTTTCGGTACAGGCTCGCGCCCGAGCTTTCGGGCGGTGTACTGGGGAATAAGTTCCATCGGCCCCGGGCGGTAGAGTGCATTGGCGGCGATCAGATCTTCCAAACGATCTGGCTTCATGTCCTTCAAAAGCCGGCGCATCCCAGCGGACTCGAACTGGAACACGCCCGCCGTGTCGCCTCGTTGGAAGAGCGCTAACACGCTCGGGTCGTTGCACTCCAACCGCTCAAGATCAAGTGGATGCGGTCCATCGCCTTCACCCCGGCCGACCGCTTGCCACACCGCCTTCTCCGGCAACGCCTCGCCGATCAGCTTCCTCGCTCGCTCCAGAGTTGACAGCGTTCGCAGTCCAAGGAAGTCCATCTTCAGCAAACCCATCTTCTCACAAGTCGGACCGTCCCATTGCGTGACCGTGTCTTCGTTACCGGTCGTTCGATACAGCGGCACAATCGTGTCCAAAGGCTGCGTTGCAATGACAACGCCCGCAGCATGAACGCCCGCATGACGGGCATGTCCTTCGAGCCCCTTGGCCGCATCCACAACCTTTCGAACCAGCTCTTTCGTCTCGTATTCACGCCTAAACTCCGGCTCCTTGTCGAGCGCAGCGTCGATCGTGATGTTCAACTCGCTCGGAACGAGGTTGCTTAGGCGTTGACCTTCGCGCGGTGAGAGACCCATCACGCGCGCGACGTCCTTTATTGCCGCCTTCGCTTTCAGCCGACCATAGGTGATGATCTGCGCAACGTGGCCGTACTTTTGGCGCACATAGTCGATTACCTGCGCTCGGCCGTCCTGGCAGATGTCGATATCGATATCGGGATATTCACTGCGGTCCGGGTCGGTGAACCGTTCAAACAGCAAGCCGTACTCAATCGGACATGCGTTGGAAAGTCCCAGCACGTAGCCCACCATCGTGCCAACACCCGAGCCACGCGCCGTGGCTGGAATCCCGCGCTGTCGCGCCCAATTCACGAAGTCCCACACGATCAGGAAATATGCGGAGATGCCTTTTTCCGCCAGGATATGTAGCTCACGCGCCAGGCGCTCACGGATCTCATCGGTGATGCCATCGATCCCGTACCGCCATTCCAGACCCGCCAAACACAGCTCGCCGAGCGCCTGGTCACACTGCGCTTTGAGCACCTCAGGCGAAGTGTCGTCAACCGTTGAATCGAACGGGTGAAGCGTGAACTGCGAACAGAACGCCATGAACCACTCGGTCGTTCCACGGTTTTCGTGTTCGACGATTGCTTCCGGTGACGCCTCATCGCTATTCTTTGCAACATCACGTTCCACTTTCACGATCGGCGTGTGACTTGTCGAGAAATCCAACTCGACATTGCAACGATCAGCAATCCGCACCGTGTTCTCGATCGCTTCGGGAATGTCCGCAAACAGCTCAGCCATCTCCGCCGGCGACTTCACGTACAACTGCTTGGAATATCGCAGCCGACCCGGATCGTCCTTCGTGCGCCCCATCGAAATGCAGCACAGCGTGTCGTGAAGGTCGTGATCCGCAGCCGTCATAAAGTGCGCGTCATTATCAGCAACGATCGGCAGATCAAGATCACTGGCCAGCCGCAACAGCAACGGATTGATCCGCTCTTGATCGGGCGTGTCATGCCGCTGAAGCTCGACGTAGAACCTCGGCTCGCCGCGCTCGTTGGGGGCGAACGTCTCAGCATGCCATTTCGCTTCGCGCAGCGCTGCTTCATAATGCGCCTCGTTGTTGGTTTGGGCATAGTGCAAGAGAGCTTGCGCTAGTGAACTACCCAGATGCCCGTTGATGGCGATCAAGCCGTCGGACCATCTGCTCAGCGTGGACTTGTCCATCCTCGGCCGATAGTAAAAACCGTTGATGAACGAGTCGGTGCTGAGCTTGATCAGGTTCTCCCACCCGGTGTTGTTCTCAGCGAGCAGAACAAGGTGATGGCTGCCCTCGGCGATGCCTCCGCTGGTCTTCTCGCGGCGATCACCCGGGGCCACGTACGCCTCGATGCCGAGAATCGGCTTGATCCCCGCTGCGGTCGCCTTGGAATAGAGCTCGACCGCCCCGTGGATGTTGCCATGGTCAGTCACCGCCACCGCATCCATTCCCAGCTGCTTGACGTGATGAACCAGTCGATCGATGCGATTGGCCCCATCCAACAGCGAGTATTCGCTGTGCAGGTGCAGGTGAACGAATTGCGGCTCGGTCGTTGTATCCATTATCTTGTATTCGGTGGCGGTCGGTTAGCCTATATATAGTAGAGGCTACAAAGCGTAGCCACATCAGAATACCGTGCCCGGCGTTGACTGGATACCGGCCGGATAATGTGTGAATATTCTTCCGGTAAACAGCCGCCCCAACTCCGAATAGGATCGTGGGAGGACGGCGAATTACCCGCCTCACCTGTCATGACGAGCAGGTTATTTGCCATGGATCGAGTCGTTCGCATCCAGACGTTCACCACCGAGCAGCGGCAGCGCGCCGTCCGTAGCTATCGATGGCTCGCAGCTCAGCCCGGTTGGGTGGTTCGGCTAGCGCTGGTGATCTTCGTGCTGGTGATCGGACTACCGCTTCTGCTGCTCGCGGTTGTCGCGGTGATTGCCGCGGTCATCGTGCTTACAGGGTTGGCGCTCATCAACGCCGGCATCGCCAAACTGCGCCGCCTACTGCCCAAGCGCGACGGCCGATCGAATGTGCGTGTGATCCGAAGGGACTGAACGACAACCGGACGCCCACGGATACCAATCCGTGGGTCTCTCCCTGTCCGTTCTCCTACCCCTCGATGTCTGCCACAAACTGCTCGAAGCGTGGATCGCCGCGCAAACTATCCAAATCCGAATCTGAGCGCAGCGGTTCGGCGAGATCAAATCCGGCTGCCCGTGATTCCTCGAGCGCCTTTAGCGCCTTGTCGGTTCGCCCGGTGAGGGCATACGCACACGCGAGATTGTAAAGCGAGACTCCCTTGAACTGCTCAAACGACGCTGCCTTCTGGTGCGCGCTGATCGCCTTCTCATAATCCCCGCTCATGTGCAGACAGTACGACAGGCCGAACCAAGACGCTGCGCTGTCCGGTTCATTCTCGATGACCGCCTCATATGCGGCAACGGCCGCTTGCCAGTCGCCAGCTTGCTGAAGCTGACGCGCTACATCTATAGAAGGTGCCTTTACGAGAGACTCGGACGGTCCGGCAGCTTCCACTTCGTCGGGCGGCACGCTCGAATCGCCCTCATTGCCGAGCCATTGCTGGAGCATCGCAGCGATCCCCGCGAACCGCTCATCGTTTGCCAGCCGTTCTTGCAGTTGAACGAGTATCTGCCGGCCCCGGCCAGCGGCCATCTGAAGCAGGCCTGATATCTGTTGCTTGGCTTGAGGCGCTCGCTGCATAATGAATTGGCGCAAACCCCCGATCGCCTGCTGAAACCCGCCGCCCCCGTCAACCGGCTCATTCTCGAGCAGGGCCGCAAATCGAGGATCCCCGCGCAGCGACTCAAGATCGGGGTCCTCCTCAACGCGGCCGCGCAAAGCGAAACCCGCAGCCTGTGAGCGCGCCAATGCCTCCAAGGCAGCGTCCGGCCGATCAGTCAGCGCCAGTGCACATCCCAGGTTGTATAGCGCAATGCCGTGATACTCGTCGAACGTGGCCGCTCTTTGATTCACCTCGATCGATTCTTCGGGCCGGCCGTCGGCAAGCAGGCAATAGCCCAGGTAGAACCACGCGGCCCCGTTCTCGGGATCGTGATTCGTGATCTCACGCCAGGCAACAGCCGCCTCTTCCCATCGCCCAGCCCCCTGTAACGCCCGAGCCTCGTCAACGGTCGGGGTGTCGCTCTGACCTGATTCGACTGGTGTTGAGGCCGGTGGTTGTGCCAGTACCGCGGTGCCCGGCACTCCGATGGCGATCAGAACCGCCCACGCTACCGCCACAGTCTGTTTGATTGGTCGCTTCATTTTATTGCTCCTCCTTGCGGGCATCCTGGCCCAGCAGTCTTTATCGATCGCGCTCGCATCCCATCGATCCCGCCAACGTCTACTTGGGATTTTTCCGCCCTCGGCTATCAGTTCGAGCCGTTTTTCTCGAATTCATGGCGAAGCCGAAGGCCGATCGAACGTGTGAGTGACATGCCTTGACCGTTTCGGGGCAGAGCATGCTTCCGCGCAGTCTTCCCGTTTAGAAACTGTTTCACAACCGATACAAACGCCGATGAATGAAC
>CBDUST010000140.1:0-10870 GCA_965369945.1 uncultured bacterium
CCAGTGAATTCCGTCTCGTAGGTTCTGGTAGACATTCCCGCGCCAGCCGTGCCCACCCTGGTATGTGGTCAACTTGGTTGCCGCGCCCGCTGCGCGCAACTGATCGCGCGCAGCTTCAGCGTGCGCAATGGGAATGAAATCCTGCGGGGAATGCAGAATGTAGAACGCACGATCGTTGAGGTTCTCGATCGGCGGAAGCGCCTGGGGTTTGAACACGGACATCGCAACAAACGCGCCCGTCACACGAGTATTGGGCATCAAAGCCATCGCATAGGTTGGAGGCCCACTTGAAGACCACGCCAGCATGAAAATGTGCCGTTCGTCGATTTTGTAATCTTGGTCGATCTCGTCCAGAACTGCATCGATGAACTGCTCAGTGGCGAACTTCATGCTCTTGTGGGGATTCGTTATGGTCGGCCAAACGTGGTCTTGCGCCTGCTGCCTATCCCACTCGGGAGCGACGATCTGCGCAAGCAGGTATTCATCGGACAGAACATGCCGATAGATGCGCTTGATGAAGGGGTGGAAGTCAGGCGAACCGGGTCCGCCGGGCAGGACGAGCAGAACCTTGTAACCGTCCGGCGGTGCGGGCTTATCCCCTCGGCCGCCAATGAGGATGTATCGCTTGAACGGATCATCTTGCGCGCGGCGATCCTTGGCTGGAATATCTGCGACATCCTCAGCATGCAATAGCGGTCGTTCATGATTCACAACACGCACGTTCCCACTTGGCGGTTCTCTCTTTCGAACGTCCGCAATCCTCACCTCGACGTCGGCGCGATTCTCCTCCCACCATTGCCGCCACCATTCCCCAGTGTGAGCTTCGTCCCACTGAACACCCGTGAGCGAGGCGAGGCCAAACCATCCGATCCAGTAGACAGTGCTATGGGGGTTGTCGCCCTCGATCAGGTCGATCAAGATGGGGATTGCTCGCGGGTTCTCGAACTCCGCAATCCAAGTTGCAGTTGCGCTGATCTTCTCGACGTCTCCATCGCTCACGACTTGTTCCAAACGCACCAACAAATCATCGAGGGTCGGCTCGAGGATGATTGAATCGGGGTCCGGTAGATTTGCGGCGAACCCTTCGCCATGTTCGGTCTTGGGTAGATCGGGGATCGCGCGGCGACGGACCTCCTCATCAAAGCGCTCAGCGTTCGCCTTCCACCATTTACGCCACCACGGTCCGTGATGCGTGTAGTCGTACCGTACGCCGGTGAGAGGCGAGAGTGCAAACCAGCCAACGTTGTAGATTGCCTGGTGTGAATTATCCGAGTCGATGATGCCGATGAGCTGGGGAATCGCGCGCGGTTCCTTAATCTCTGCGATCCACTGGCCGGTCTTCGAGATCCGCATCTCCGCGCCCTCACCTACCTCGTGTTGAAGACGATCGAGCAATTGATCGAGGGTCGGATCGAGGATGATTGAAGCGGGGTCGGGCGGATTCCCCGCGAACGCTTTGCCGTGTTCGGTCTTGGGCAGATCGGGAATCGGGCGATTGCGGACTTCCTCGTCAAAACGCTCGGCGTTGATCGCCCACCACTTACGCCACCACAGGCCATGGTGCGCGAAGTCGAAGCGTACGTCGGTCAACGGTCTGAGTGCCCCATGGCCAATCATATAGATCGCGTCGTCCGAGTTGTCAGCATCCAGGATACCGATGAGATCGGGAATCGCCCGAGGATCGTCGTGATCAGCAACATCGGTTACGGCGATCACCATCGCCTCAGGGTCTTGCTGGCGCACCGCAGCTTCCAGGTCGCCCAGGAGCCGCGAAAGATCATTCGCCGGCTGCGCGGCTGCGAGTTTGGCGCCGCAAATCGCGAAGAAGAAACCTAGTATCAATCGAAAGGATCGTGATGCGGTGAACATTTGATCTCTCCTTGAACCCACGTTCTCTCTAATCTACCCGCCGCGAACCATTAAGGGGAATCCTATTTCTAAAAAGCTTAGAAATCACATCCCGTTTCAGGTTCGGGCAAGCGTAATGTCTCATCCAGTTGCTCAAGTAGCTCCGGCGGGCCCACAAGATCATCCGTGATATTCAAAGAAGTTGCGGGACGGACGCCGAGCCAAAGACGCGTAAACGCGCCGATTGAAGCGGCCAACGTTGGCAAACTCGCATCACTGCCAGCTTCACATCCTGACGACTTGCCTAGTGCTACCACATACTCGCCCCCAACGCCGCGCCACGGCGCGTCGCTTGGCAGATGATCTTCAATTGGATCGCTTAGCTTCAAGTTGAAGCGCAGCTTCGCACTAGGAAGATGTGTTCGTTCCAAGCACTTTGGCAAATCACAGATGCGCATCTGCCAGAACGCATACGGTCTCGCCCGACAATCATAATCAGAATTCGTAGTGAGTATCCGGTTTTGAAACGGCCTGTCGATCAGGTCTTGCAACTGCAAGTTATGCGTTTCGCGTACCCATACCAGATGCACTTGATCGGAGAGATTCTTAATCAAGCCCAGCAGTTCAAGGAATTGCTCGCGCGTCTCCCAAGCCATCCACCCGACGGTATAAGGCCCACTCTCAGCCTTGCCGCGCAGGTACATCCATAGGTGATGGGTAAGTTCTCCGTTCGGCCCATCTGCAAAACCTAGCCCGAAGTCGCTCTTTCTGCCTTCTTCAATCGCCATTCTTGTCACGAGCGGTGAATTTGCAGTTACCGAGCCATGGTACGTAGCGCAGCGAACACGATTGGCGTGCATTGCTTCGTAGTCGTCCTTCGTAAGACGTTTGGGTACCCTCGAAGCGCCTTGCACTTTCAGCTTCGCGGGGTTGACCCCGAATCGTCTTACGTACCCGCCTGATCCAAAACCGAGCTGGTCATAATAACCCTGCTCGAACATCCCCAGGCCTGCAACCACCGCACCATCAGCAACGTCCTCTGCGATTGCTTGTGTGGTGAGCTTGAGTGCGAAGGCTTGCTTGCGCGCGATTCGGCTCGTCGTAACAGCCAGGACGCAGCTCCACGGAAGATCCTCCTTGAGATATCGAACCGTACCCATCGCCGTCTGCACAAGACATTCCGGCTCGTCATCAATCAGCGCAACCAACGCCCGGCTGCACTCCAGCAGCGTGTCCAACGCGACAGTATCATCATCGCGTAACCAACCGCACTCATACCAGATGCGATGTGCAGCAGGTTTGTCGCAGCTCGCGTCGTAAGCTCGAAAATTCATGGGGAGATTGTAGCCGCTGCGATCACTGAGCGCCGCGCGCCAGAGCAACGAAATACGTCGTCTCGTCCACCGGAGTGAACACAACGCGATCGCCCGGCCGGGCGCCGTGCCGCTTGAACCAAGGCGCCCACGTGCGAGCGCGCAGCATGTTCCGCGGGCCGACGATATCGGTAAGCACGGTCGGTCCATCGTGAAGGATCAATGTCAATGGGTCGGCGGCTTCCTGCTTGGTGGGTCCGCCGATGACGTCGTTGGGAAAATACTTCAACACTTTGCCGACGTAGATTGTGTTGTTCTTGAGGTTGCCCGGCGTCAGCTCAATATGGAAGGAGTCTCGCGATCGTCGCGGCGCTTTCCAGACGGGCGCATCATCCAAAGTCAGCCACGCTACACCCTGCAAGGGGCGAATCGCTGGGCCGGTCGAAGTCGGTTTGACGCCTTTGAGCCACACAAGCGTGCAGTACCGGCTGTCGCGCTTCATCTGCCAAAACCGCTGTTCACCGCAGATCAGTTCGTTGTAGTCGCGTTGAATCTGCTTTACACGCTTTCGTGTGAGATCTCGTTCGCAGATAACGTGTTCCGCGCGCGCCGTCGCACGGTAGGGCCCGCATGATTGCTTGAAGTAAATCCGATCACCGCGCTCGATGACATCAAACGGCGCGCGAGGCTGACGAGTGAGTCGACACTCCACCGTCTTGCGGCCACACAGCAGCAGTTCAACGTACGGCTTGAGCAGGACAGCGACGTGAAGCATGAAGCGCAGTCCTAATCCGGTTCTGTAACGACGACTCCCCGGCGGTGAGCCGCATCGGCAAAGCGCTGGATCACCTCAGTGCTGCCCAACCCCGGCTGATGGGCCAGCACTTCTACAGCGATCCCCAATTCCTTGAGCAGCGCGTACTCCACGATGTCGGTCGGCTTGTAATCACCGCCTTTGACATACACATCCGGCTTGATCCGCCGAATGAGTTGCTCTGCGGTCGGCTCATCAAAAACCGTCAGGTAGTTGACCGACTCAAACTCACCCAAGATCTCCAACCGTTCGGTTTCAGCAAAGACGGGTCGGCCCAGGCCTTTGAGCGCGCGAACTTGTTCATCTGAATTCACACCAACGACGAGCACGTCGCCGAGCTTCCCAGCTTCGCGCAGATACAACAGGTGGCCGACGTGAATAACGTCAAAGCAGCCGTTGGTTAGGACGATCCGATGTCCGGCTTCGCGATGCACCGCCAGCTCGATGAGCAGCTCATCCAAGCTGCGCATTTTTCCCTTGAGCGAACGCTGTCGCGCTAACACTTCACGCTGCACGCTCACCAGCGAAACGGGCTGCACGCCGAACACTTCAACTTCCAGGCCCGCAGCGGCATTGGCGAACGCAACCGCATCGGGCCAGTCAAACTTATTGGCGATCGCTCCAGCCAAGGCGGCAAACACCACGTCGCCCGCGCCGGAAACGTCGTACACATTTCGAGCGGTTGTCGGCACGAGAACGGGATCACCGCCGCGTTCCTCCAACAATGCGCCGTGTCGATCCAATGTCACTACAACGGCATCAAGATCAAGCTGCGCTAACAGCTTCGTCGCAAGGCCCGCATTGTGTATTTGCGTGGCCTCCAACGGCGTGTCCAGACCCGTAGCTTGCTCGGCTTCGGAACGGTTGGGCGTGAGCGCCGTCGCGCCGCGGTATTTGGAATAGTCATCGATCGCCGCGGGATCGACCAGGATTGGCTTGCCCTTCAACCGACACAGCTCGATGATTGATCGACATATCGCCGCGTGGCACACGCCCTTGTCGTAATCCTCTAGGCATACGACATCGACTTCGTCAATCTGAGATTCAACATACCGAAGCAGTCGCTGCGATACCGAGTCACTGAGCGGTTCGTGTGCCTCCATATCCAGACGAAACATCTTCTGAGGATGGCGATGCTGGGCTAGCCCAATCATGGAGCATTTGACGGTGGTGGGTCGGGACTGATCTTCAACTAAGCCATCAATGTGACAACCTGCGTCTTGCAGCGCGCTGCGAAGCGTTTGCGCTTTGGCATCATCGCCGATAACTCCAACGCAGCGCACCTCACCTTTCAGCGCTCGCAAACACAGCGCAACGTTGGCCGCGCCGCCGGGCGAGCATTCGTGCCGCGACGCCTTGAGCACGGGAACGGGCGCATCAGGAGACAATCGCTCCGCCGCGCCGAAAACGAGTTCATCAAGCATGAAATCGCCTACGACCATGGCCGTGAACGGCTTGTACGAGGCTAAGCGTTGTAGGAGTGTTGCCATCACGTTCCGCCGGAAGAACCGACTTGTTTATCGTCGCGCCGTTGTGAAGCAGTCACGGCCGCGAGCACCATGTCGCCAAGCCGATCCTGGCCCTCAAAGACCTCAATCGAAAGCCGGGGAACGACCACCGGAACCGGCCAGCGTTCTAAGTCTATCACACGCCGAATCTTCACCCAATCCTTGGCCGTTGTCACCATCGCGTCCAGTTGTGCACAGCTCTTTCGTGTCGCACCCAGCCTGGCCCGATCATAGAGCTGGTGATCCCGCACCGGCTCGTTCTGGACGATCTCAGCCCCCGCGGCCTGAACTTGCATCACGATCGAACCCGGATGCCCAACGCCGAACATCGCCAAAACCCGTTTCCCGGCCAGCCATCCAGCCTCCACTGAGGTCGAACCACCCGCCGTCCACAGATCTAGATGCGACCAGATATGGCGCGTCCACGCAACTGGAGGTTTCCCTAGATTTTGTATGATTTGGGCCGAAAGCGATTCGTCAACAGACTCGGCTCGAGTCACGATCACCGCATCCGCTCGCCGTAGGTTGGTCACAGGCTCGCGCAAGTAACCGGCGGGAAGAAGCCGATCGCTGAACGTGCGGCGGGAGGCATCTATCAAGACGAGATCGAGTCGCCGCGCAATACGTCGATGTTGGAATCCGTCATCGAGAACCACGCAATCAACCTCACGATGTTCTGCAAGGAACTTACTAAGCGCAGCTCCACGATCCGCTTCGGCTACAACCGGTACGTCATCCAGGCGATCGAGATACTCAGCCTCCTCGTCACTGCGCTCCCCACGACGCGCACCATAACCGCGCATACCGATGACCAGGCGATAGTTGTGACGGCGCAACAGCTCGGCGATCCACATCACCATCGGCGTCTTGCCGACTCCGCCCGTGGTGAGGTTGCCGACGGAGATGACCGGACGATCCAGTGACACGACGCCGTGGCCACGGTCGAAGCGCGCGTTTCGGGCGTTGACCGCCAAGCGGTAAAGCATGGATGCAGGAACGGTCAGCGGGGTAAGCGCGCCCGGCAATGGGCCGCTCACTTGCTTCGACCCTTCAATGCCTTGCGCTTGCGCGCGTGTTTGGCCAAGTTCCGCAATTCGTATGAAGCCTTGGCGGCTTCATCGATCTGCTCCGCATGATGCATGCGCACCGTATTCAACGAATCCAGTATCGCCGTCACCACGACCAAGCCTATCGCGAACAACACCAACAACCATGAGATGACGTAGCCGGTCGGATTGGTCTGATGATCCACAAAGCTGAGGGCCCGGACAAAAGGAATCAGCGCCACGAACATCACCATGATCGACGCGCGCCTGATGCGGCGTCGCTTGGCATCCACATTCGGATCATCGAGGCGCTTCCAATACCACATGATCCAAAGCGCCAAACCGATCGCCGGCGGGATCGTGACCGTCGGCGGCAGATGCACAGCCAGGATCATCGCGACGCACTCCCCGCGCCGTTGAGCAAGCTGCGCAAGCGCTGCATGGGCAGACCCATCACCGTAGTGGGGTCGCCGTCGCAACGGATCGGCCAGCCGGCGTCGATTCGTTCAGCCAGGTTGTACCCGCCGGCTTTGCCACGCCATTGCCCGGAATGAACGTAGTCCCGAATTTCCTCGTCGCTCAACTTGCCGATATGAACCTTAGCCTCATCAACGAAAAGCATACGCTCACCATCGGCCAGGCGAACCAAACACACGCCGCTGATAGTCCGGTGGGCGCTGTCACGAAACGATTTCAACATCGCCTCGGCGTGCGCTGCGTCGGTCGGTTGGCCGAGGATCTTGCCCTGATGCACGCACACCGTGTCCGCCGCCAGCACCGTACCTACTTCCAATTCCTTCTCCGATGAAACGCGCTGCACGACATCAAGCGCTTTGAGTAACGCCATCTCTAACACCCATTGCTCGGGCGTTTGTCCCTGGGGTGTAAGTTCACCGTCGTCTACGCGCGGCGGCAGCACGTGAACGCGAATTCCCGCTTCTTGGAGCAACTGTTTGCGACGAGGTGAGCGACTGGCCAACACGATCGGCTGAGCGAACTTCACAGCGCCACCTTCTGCACTCGACCAACATTCGCCTCATTCGCCGTCATCTGAGCCGCTTGAGGCGGTCGCGCCCCTGATGACAATAACGCCTCGACTCTTTGCAGCACGTCCGCAGGGCGAATCGCCCGCATCAACGCATCACCCAGCTTGGGGTCCTTGAAGTTGAGCGCCGTCTGCGGCGCAAGAGCCGGATCCCGCAGCACCGCGTCAAGTCGATCGTACGGCCCCACACGAGCTGGAGCCGTCGGACCAAATAGCGCCACGCAAGGCCGATCAAGACCAACCGCCATATGCAGCGGCGCAGAGTCATTGGCGATCACCAGTTCCGCGCCGTGCACCATCGCCATCGTCTGGCCAACCGTCGTCGAACCGACAAGATCAATGACCCTCCGGTCCATGCAGGCGGGATTCAGTGCAAGCCACCGCACCTGCGAGCGCTCTGACGGCGAACCGATCAGCACCAAATGCTTCACGCCGCGAGATAGCAGTGGTTCGACCAGCGCTGACCAATGTTCACCCGGCCATCGCTTGCTCGGCCAGCGGCTGGTTGGGGCCAGCACCACATAGTCGCCGTTGTCAATCCCCAATCGCCCCCGCGATTTCACCCACCATTGTTCATCCCGCTGCGCAACGTACAGACGCATATCGCAAATGGGTTCAATATCTTCAGCGGCGAGTAGATTCAGCATTCGATCCACAGTGTGCAGAGCGGTCGGCGACGGGTGTCGGACGGTATACCCCAACCAGCCGAACTCCCGGGCTGAGCGATACCCCACGCGCCGCGGCGCGCCGGTGATGCGAGTCATCAGACCACTACGACCCAACGATTGGAAGTCCAAGACCAAGTCGTAACCACGTCGGGCCAGTGAGGCGAACCAACGAATCATCTCGTAGCCGACGATCGGATTGTGCCACCACTGAGCCAACTGCGTACGCGGGAACGTCATGATCCCATCCAAGGCGGGGTGCGCGGCGATGGCCTCGGCGAATTGGGCTTGGACGAGCCAGTCGATCCGGGCCCCAGGGAAGGCTCTTCGAAGACTGGCGAGAACCGGCACGGTGCGGCACACGTCCCCCAGGGCGCTGGGCCTCACAATCAGTATGCGTTTGGGATCGTCCATACTGTGCCTGAGCAGGCTTTCGGAGCTGGGCCGCAGGGACCTTCAGTATAGAGGGATCGCCGCCACAAACCGAGCAAGCAACCGCACTTGAGCAATCTCACGGGCAGATGGGTAAGCCTTGTGCTCTCCCCTATTGCGGGTCCCACAGGCCTCGGCAACGGTGCAACCCCTCTGCCGAGGGCTCCGTATGGACAATATGGTGAGGACAAACACCTGGGCGCGGTCGCCCAGATCGCGGGTTTCGAGTTTGATGCGGGGCCGCCGCCGGGACGGATCGGCGGTCATGTTGGGGCGGCACCATACTTTGTCGTTGACCACACCTCAGGCTGAGGGTCCAATGGTTGTATGTCTCGTATCACATAGCCGGTAAGGGTAACCTTGGTAGTCGTGAGTAAGAAACCTCAGGCCGATGAACATCAGACGCCTCCCGCCCCGAACGAGGAAGTCCCGCTGAGCTTGGCCGACGAATCCACGAACGGCTCCACCCAACCGGTGGAAACCGATTCCAGCGCCAGTGCCTCCGATGCCAGCCAAGGCACCGACCAGCGACTCGCCGAAGGCACCTCCACCGGCGGCTTCGAGACCATGCTGGGCAAGATTGTCGTTCGCGGCGGATTCGCCACACCTGAAGAGGTCGAGCTGTGCAGCTCGTTACTCAGCGACGCGTCTCAGACTGATGATCCACGAACCCTCGGCGATCTGCTGATCGAACAAGGCTTCGTCACCGACCGCCAACTCAAACGATTGCGCGGCGACTTCGAAGCCAAGAAATCAACCGAGCAAATCCCCGGCTACAAGATCAAAGGCAAACTCGGCGCCGGGGCCATGGCCACCGTCTTCCTCGCTCGACAACTCAGCCTCGATCGACTCGTGGCCATCAAAATCCTCCCCAAGAAGTTCTCCGACAACGAAAAGTTCATCGAGCGCTTCTATAAGGAAGGCCGCGCCGCCGCCAAGCTCAACCATCCGAACATTGTCGCCGCATTCGACGTCGGCAAAGCTGCTGAACACCACTACTTTGTGATGGAGTATGTTGACGGCCCCACCGTGTACGACCGAATCAAACAAGGTAAACGCATCCGGGAAGCCGAGGCCACACAGGTCGCCATTCAGGTCGCCTACGCACTCCAACACGCACATCAGCGCGGATTCGTCCATCGCGACATCAAGCCTAAGAACATCATGATCTCCAAACACGGCGTCGTGAAGCTGGCCGACCTCGGTCTGGCACGCGCCATGTCCGACAAGGACGCCGCCGAAGCCGAAGCCGGACGCGCGTACGGAACGCCGTATTACATCAGCCCCGAGCAGATTCGCGGCGAAGTCCAGATCGGGCCCGCCGCTGACATCTACGGACTCGGCGCGACCTTCTATCACATGGTCACCGGGAAAGTCCCCTTCGGCGGGAAGAACCCCTCAGCAGTGATGCACAAGCATCTCAAATCCGAACTCATCCCCCCCGATCACCTGGTCTCCAAACTCTCCGCCGGCTGCGGTCAGGTCATCGAGATGATGATGGCCAAGGATCGCAACGATCGCTATCACAACGCAACGGATCTACTGGCCGACCTGAAACTGATCGCCAAGGGTCGACCGCCGCACTTCGCCCACAAGAGCCTCGACCTTTCAGGCATCGGCCCCGCACTGACCGCCGGCGAGCCAACCAAGACCCTGGCCATCCCGCGGCACTCCGCCAAAGCCAAGGCCGGCCTCATGGACAGCCCCAACTTCATGATCCTGATCGTGATCCTGCTGATGAGTCTCGCCGCGAACATCGTCATGCTGATCGCGATGCTCGCCAACACAGGTGGATAACCGCACGCGGTTCACTTCTCGCCCGCCTCGGCCATAGACTACGCCCATGGATATTTACATCGACACTGCCAATCTCGACGAGATCAAGCGCGCCGCCTCGCTGGGCGTTCTCGACGGCGTGACCACCAACCCTAGTCTCGTCGCAAAGGAAGGCGTTGACTTCCGCACCCGCCTTGAAGAAATCTGCAAGGTCGTCAAGGGCCCGGTCAGTGCTGAGGTCGTGGCCATTGAACACGATGCGATGATCGCCGAGGCGGAGCCGCTCATCCAAATCGCGTCCAACATCGTCATCAAACTCCCCTGCATCGAAGAAGGCCTGCGCGCCTGTAAGACGCTGGCCGACCGTGATGTCAAGGTCAATATGACGCTGTGCTTTCAGCCGTTGCAAGCCCTGCTCGCCGC
>CBDUST010000141.1:0-10783 GCA_965369945.1 uncultured bacterium
CCGCGCCCGACCCGGACCTTCCTCACTCGCAAGGCTCGCTCGTCAGGTCCGGCTTGATCTCGTACTGTGCCGCATATGAACTACAAGGGCGTGCTCGCTCATTGCATCTGTAGCTTCCATGGCCAGTGGATCCCCGGTGATGAACGGGGCTGGCGCTCACGACAACACAAGCGTCATTCGTCCGGCGACTATCACGATCGACCGCCAGCGATGGAACACGAAGGGCTTCGACACTATGTGCGCAGTCAGCTGAAACGAGCACCTGTTGTGCTGCGTGTTGATCAGCGGCCGGTCGTAAGGGCTGCTTTCGTTTGTAAACTCCAAAGGATGGGATGCGAAGTCCGCCTGGCTGCCTGCGGTGCAACCCATCTGCATGTTCTGCTGACTCTGACGCAGCCAGACGCGATCAGGCAAATTGGCAAAGCCAAGCAGTTCGCCTCGCTGAAGCTGACGGATCACGTAGGCCAGTTGTGGGGCGAGCGATCGAAGGTCATCCCGATACGCGACGAACTACATTTGCACAACGCCGTTGACTACATTCGTGATCACGCAAGAAAGGAGGACGCTTGGCTGTGGTCCAACGGCGTCACCGACGTCACAACTGACCCAAGCCGGACCTGAGGTCCCCCGAAGGTCCGGGTTCTTCCATTCGATCACTCCCCCGCGCCCGACCCGGACCTTCCTCACTCGCAAGGCTCGCTCGTCAGGTCCGGCTTCCAATCGCCTACACTGCACCTATGGCGAGCGCGGCGACAACTCCAAATAAACCCCCGTTGACCTACGCCCAGGCCGGCGTGGATATCGATGCGGGCGATGCGGTCGTCAAGCTCATCAAACCCATGCTTCGCCGCACCCATGGCCCGCGCGTCTTCGGCGACCACGGCGGATTTGCCGGCATGTTCCGCCTCGATTTCAACGAGAAGCTCTTCAAGAGGAACTATCGCGACCCCGTGCTCGTGGCGTGTGCCGATGGCGTTGGCACGAAGGTCAAGCTCGCAACTGAGGCTGGAATCTACGACACCGTCGGCATCGATTGCGTAGCGATGAACGTCAACGACCTCATCGTCCAAGGCGCCGAGCCGTTGTTCTTCCTGGACTACTTGGGCTTGCACAAGATCGAGCCTGACAAGACCGCCGCGATGGTGGCAGGCGTGGCCAAGGGTTGTGAGATCGCCGGCTGCGCACTACTCGGTGGCGAGTGTTCGGAAATGCCCGATGTGTATTCTGAAGGTGATTTCGACTTGGCGGGCTTTGCGGTCGGCGTTGTAGAACTACCACGGGCGGTCGATCCGACGCGCGTTGAACAGGGCGACATCATCATCGGCCTCGCCTCCGATGGCGTCCACTCCAACGGCTTCTCGCTCATTCGCGCCATCATCGAGGAACAAGGTCTGCGACTGCACAACACATACGCAGAACTTGGCGACCAAACACTGGGCGAGATACTTCTCATACCTACGCGCATCTACGCCAAACCGATCGTCAAACTGCTCAGCAAATACAAAGTCAAGCGCATCGTCGCCGGCATGGCGCACATCACTGGCGGCGGACTGCCGGGCAACGTCGTTCGCGTGTTGCCGGATGATCTTGATGCGGTGATCGACACTGACGCCTGGGCGGTACCGCCGATCTTCGATTTCCTTCAAGCGCAGGGGAACATTGACCGGGACGAAATGCTGCGCGTATTCAACATGGGCGTCGGTTTCGTGCTGATCGTTCGCCCAACGTTCGCCGATTCAGTTGTCCGACAGCTCGAACGCCAAGGCGAACGCCCATTCATCATGGGCGAGATTGTTAAAGGCAGCGGCCAAGTAACATTGCAGTAGCAACGAGCGACTCTGATCCGCCTACTGCTCCGACCACACGGCCAATTCGTTGCCGCTGGGGTCGGTGAAGTGGAAGCGCCGGCCGCCGGGGAACTCGAACGGCTCGCGCACGATTGTTCCGCCAGCCTCGACGACCGCTTGCTGAACCTTCTCAAGATCGACAGCATAGATCACCACAAGTGTGCCGCCCGTAGTGTTGGAATCGACTTTGCGCAGGCCGCCTCCGAGTCGACCATCGGCGAAGCTCGAGTAGTCGGGGCCGTAGTCAGTGAACTCCCAGCCGAACGCTTGCTCGTAGAACTGCTTGGTTGTTTGGATATCCGTGGTGGGGAACTCGATGTAGTCGATCCGCTGATCGTGCTGCTGTTGTTGCTGCGACATTGTTGTTGGCATCATCTTGCCGAGTCGATTGGCGTTCAGTTGCGACTGGACCGCTTCTTATTCTTCCATTTGTTCGGATCGTACTTGTGCCCCTTGGGTGTGGTGATGCCGTGCTGATCGATGTAGCTACGCACCTCGTCCAGCTTCTCAAAGAGCGTGTCGAAGTCCTCGGACCACACGATCATCGAGAATTTGCGGTACGTGCCGTCGTCTTGGGGCACGCCCTCGACGAATTTGAGGAAGGGGTTGCCGTTGCCGGCTTTTTGAATCTGAAGGGCGTACTTTCGCGGCCCGGATGAATCGAACGCCCACGTCTTGACGACCTCGGTCTTACGCTTGCCCTTGCTGCGAGCCTGAGTCGGACTATTTGTTCCCGCCATTGCTTGGTCTCCTTGGTCGGATTTGCCATTCGCCGCTTATGAACCAGCCAGTGTCTCCGTTGCGGACCCTAATATATACCAAACAAATATCTGCCGCTCAAGGGGGGGAAGCCGACTTTGTGACAAAAAAAACGAATTGAAAAACCTCGGCCGGGCCCCTTGCGGCCGCGGACAAATCGGCGAAGATAGATATACCAACGGAGGGCCATTTCTACGCAAGGAGGCACAGCCATGGCCATTGCTGAGCATCTTCTCGCTGTCAAGGGCGGGGCAATCGCGTCGTTGGGACCCAAGGACACGGTCCTGGACGCCGCCCGACTCATGAACGACCGGCATATTGGGTCGGTTGTCATCATTGATGATGATCGGCTGGTGGGGATTTTCACCGAACGGGATGTCATGCGCCGGATCGTCGCTGAGCAGCGCGACCCGGCGTCAACCCCGATAGCCGAGGTCATGACCAGCCCCGTCGCCTGCGGCGCGCCGCACACCGCGCTCAACGAGCTGCGCAATGTGATGCGACGACGCAAGATCCGCCACATCCCGATTGTGGATGGGCAGAAAGTGCTGGGGATGATCTCCATCGGTGATCTCAACCAAGCCGAGCATGATGTGCAGGAACAGACGATTCAGTATCTCGAGCAGTACATGTCCGTGACGTAGGTCTGCGCAGGCTTTCGATCGATGCGTGCCATGCTTCGACCCCTCCGGGCGAAGCATGTGGGCTGCGATCTATGCAACAGTCGCGCGTAGCACGCTTCTCCGCTCCGAGCAGCGGCCGAAGCGTGGCACCCAGCGGTCGAAACGTGGCACCCCGCGGCTGATACGATGCGCCAAACTAGTCGTTTGCGCCTGGTCGCCAACGGCGGGTGGATTTCTTCTTTGCTCGGCGTCGCTTGGTGTCGAGCCGCTTTTGTACCATCGCGCGACTGATCCGCCGGGCCTTGCGCGGCTTCGGCGGGTTCAAGGCTTCGACCACCAACGTTCGCAACCGATCGATGCACGCTCGTTTGTTGTCCAATTGCGACCGGTGGTTGTCAGCTTGGATCAGCAGCTCGTCGCGCAGCGTAAGTCGGCGTCCGGCCAGTCGCCGTAACCGTGCCTGAGTTGATCCAGATAGACCGACAATCGCCTCCACTTCCACGCGCAGCTCAGCTTTGGTGCTGAGCTTATTGACAGCCTGCCCGCCTGGCCCGCCTGAACGCGAGAACGAGAATTTCGCGTCCGCAGGTGCGATCCAGACACCAGGGGCAAGTTCCACGACATTGTCCGAAGGAGGCTGCGTGTCCATAGGTGGTCGCCATCGGCAATAAGGTCAGCGTAGCTGAGCTTATGGGGCACGGGAATTGCCAGCGATTGTTTCCGCATAACAGGTCGCGTCTACAGCTGCTTGGGAAACACCAGCCTTGCCCCTACGATAGTCTCGCAATGCCTCGAACCGCTTCCAGAGAACGACGAGCCAAGATTCGTAAGTATCGGCGGGCCCGGATCAGGCATTTCTTGTTCACCGCCGGTCCCGATCGACTCAGCGGCGGGCGGGCCGGTCGCCGGCATCTTGCCCAAGGATTCGTAGTTCGGCAGATCGAGATCGCAAGCCCATTGTGGCCGGTGGAGTTTGACGGCTTGCGCATCGGACATGTGAGTGATTTCCACGTCGGTGAGCTTCACCCCGTCGATCAATGCCTGGAGGCGGTCGAGTGCCTTGCCGCCAATGAGCCTGATCTGGTCGCCTGCACCGGCGATGTGGTTGATTTGGATACCACCTACGCAGGCCCGATCGTTGAAGCGCTTGGGCGAATCAAAGCACCGCTGGGGAAATTTCTCGTGCTGGGCAATCACGATGAGCTGCACGATCCCGAGACACTCTCCGGCATGGCGCTGGAAAGTGGGCTGACTGTGTTGAGCAACGAGGCGGTGGAAATCAATCACAACGGCGGCCAACTCGTCGTGGCGGGAATCGAATGGGCCAAGTCAGCGGTGAGCTGCGCAAATCTGGTCGATCGCGCTTGTGGTGAGCTGACGCATCTGTTGCTTTCGCACAATCCCAAGGCGTTTTTGCGGGCAACTGACTTGGGCGTCCCCGTGACGTTGGCTGGTCATACACACGGTGGGCAAGTGGCGCTGAAGAACCGGCCTAATGCGAACCTCGCTATCTCGCAGCGCCGCAGTGCCGGGCTCTTCCAATCCAACGGCAGCGCGATGTACGTCACCACCGGCGTCGGGGCGTGGTTCCCGCTGCGGGTGAATTGTCCCGCTGAGATCGCGATCATCACGGTTCGACACGCCGACGCATGACAATCGACGGCCCGAAGATTGTTCTGCTAGACGGTGCGACCGGCACCGAGCTCGATCGTCGCGGTGTGGATATTTCGCTGCCACTGTGGTCCGCTCGGGCGATTGTTGGCGCGCCACAGGTCTTGCAGGATGTACACAGCGAGTACCTGGCTGCGGGCGCGACCGGAATTACCGCCAACACGTTCCGTACGCATCGACGATCGCTCGCCAAGGCTGGGCTGGGCGATCAAGCAGCCGATCTGACGCGCCAAGCGGTCGAAATCGCCAAACGAGCGAGGGACGAACACAACCCCGATGCGCTCGTGCTCGGCTCGATTGCCCCGTTGGAAGATTGCTATCGACCCGATTTGTCGCCGGACGAGTCAGTCTGTCGCCGCGAGCACGCCGAGATGATTGAGCATCTGTTGGATGCGGGCGTCGATCTTCTACTCATTGAGACAATCAACAACGTCGCCGAAGCTCGGGCGGTGATAACCGAAGCGCAGCACCACGCCCCCGGAAAGTGGATCGCGAGTTTCTGCCTGCGCAATGAAGGCGAGCCCGGCATCTTGCTCAGCGGCGAGTCGCTAAGCCAATTGAGCGATGAGCTGAGTGAGGCGTATTCAGTCGGCGTGAATTGCACCGCCGCGCATGTGACTGCGTCGCACGTTGTGGCGCTGCGAGAATTACTACCGGAGAAAATGCGCATCGCCGCCTACGCCAACATCGGGTATCCCGACGAATCGGGGAATTGGATTCGTACGGATGCAATCGAACCGCATCGCTACGCGCAGTACGCAATGCGGTGGATCGACGCGGGAGCGACGATCGTCGGTGGGTGTTGCGGTACGACACCTCAAACGATCAGCGCGATTGCCGCGCTCTTGCGCAGTCTTACTCCCACCGGATAGACCGATTCCGAGTTTTCCGGGGGCGGGGGGAATTCCGGGGGCGCAGTATCAACCCCACTTGCGCACATATCACAATGCACAAGTGGGATTCATTTCCGCCCGGAAAATCAATCGTTCGGCCGGATCCTATTCCTCGTCCGGGTCTGGTGCCGGGGTGTTGTCGCCTGCGGCCGCATCGTCGCTTGACTTCTCACAGCCCGTCAGAATCGTGCTTCCACACAGGATCAGGCCCACTACACTCAACATTGCCAATGCTTTTCGCATGTTTGATCTCCAAGAAGTAGGTGTCGATAGTTATTGGGATGCCGCGATCCCGGCTTTCCGCTTCCCACGCCAGAATAGGATACACGATTCCAGATTTTTGTGCCCCGCCGGTCGGCTAGGCGGGCCCGCTGCGATCGCTCTTCTTGTGAAAATGTTGGGCCATCAACCTTGCACCAACACCGCGATGAGACCGGGCGTTCTTCTGATCAGGCGACAGCTCCCCGCTCGTGCAGTCAACGTCCGGTAAATACAGCAGTGGATCGTAGCCAAAGCCATTTTCACCGCGAGGCTCGTTTGCAATCACGCCTTCAAACGTGCCAAGCGTCTCCGCCAAGACCGAACCGACCACATCCGCCAGGCACATGGCGCACACAAACCGCGCTGTGCGCTTCTCCATCGGGACGCCTCGGAGCTCTTTGAGCAATTTCTCGTTGTTGGCTTGATCGCACTCCGCCCGCTCGCCGTGAACTCCGGCATATCGCGCCGAATAAACCCCCGGCCGACCATCAAGCGCATCAACTTCAAGGCCGGAATCATCGGCGAGAGACATGCGCCCTGTTGCCTTGGCGTAGTAAACCGCCTTGATCTGCGCGTTGGCCTGGAACGTCGCGCCGTCCTCGATCGGCTCGGGAATCGCTGACTCCGATTCGCCCAGGCCGACGACGTCAATCCCCAACGGCGCCAGAATCGCCGCGACTTCCTCGATCTTGTGCGGATTCGATGTCGCGAAGAGCAATTGCATTGTTCAAGTTCACCGCCAAAAGAGGAACATGAGTAGGACCAGAATTCCTCCAGAACCGAGGATAAGCAAGAAACCAAGGACGGCGAGCCAGACGGAAACAACAGTTTGCTGCTGCATGGCCTTCACACGAACAATCTCGGCACCACACTCCGGGCACCGTTGCGCCTTTCCCGGATGACCGCGCAGATCGTAATCGCAGACGAGGCATGTTCTCTGAGCGATTCTTCGTTTTACAGATATGATGACCAACACGAGGCCGAGCAAGACAATCGCTGCATACAGCACCACACTCAAAAGGCCAGCCACTTCGAACACCTTTCAATACTTGCGTTCCTCACAACCCCACTGCTGCGGCACGTCCCCATGCTCGGCAATGATGCGAGAATGGATCCCGCCACGGCCGCGCCATTCGGTGATCACCTGCAACCATCGCGGCGACAAGAGTTTCGTAAGCTCATCACGAATCTGGTTCGTCACCGCTTCGTAAAAAATCCCATCATCGCGATACGACTGGTAATACAGCTTGAGGCTCTTCAGTTCAACGCACAGTTCATCCGGGCAGTAACGCAGGATGATCCGCCCAAAATCCGGATGCCCCGTCTTTGGGCAAAGCGATGTGAACTCCTCAGCCACGTGTTCGATCACGTAGTCAGCCCGCTGCGGCGTTGGGAATGTATCTAAAACGGATGCGTCAGACATGCGAACATCATACGGCACATCGCCGCTATGCCTTGAACCGCTAATTGGACATTGAATCGGCGACGCAACGCTGTATTACAGCCGGTAGTCGGTCAGCACCTTGACGACGTTGGGCTGCCGGGGATTGATCCGAAGCGATCTGCGAAATGCAGCCTTGGCCTCTTGGGCCGCCTGCCGATCGCGCTTCTTGCTCAGCAACCACGTGTTCAGTGCATTACACCCGACGCCGTTGTGCGATTGCCAATGGCTCGGCTCCAACTCGACCGCCTTTCGATACGCATCGATCGACTTGCCGTATTCATTGAGGCGGAAGTGCGCCCAACCCAGCCGTTCGTAGCCGTCCGCCGTCGGCTCGATCTTGACGAGAAACTCGGCGGTGTTCTTCGCGTCCAGGTATCGCTTCTCTTTGGCTAGCACATTGATGTAGTTGAGCAACAGCGGCGCAGCGGGCTCCATGAGTTCGATCGCCGCTTCGTACTGCACGATGGCGTCGGCGTAGCGGCCGGTCTGGTCGTACGCTGCGCCGAGGTTGACCCGCGCCGGGCCGTTGGCTGGATCGAGCTCGACTGCTTTCTCAGCAAAGATCGTCGCGCCGCTCGGTTCGCCCATTTGCAGACGAGTGGTCGCCATCGCCAGGTTGGCCTTGACGTCAGCCGGCTCGATCGTGAGCGCGCGGTAGAACGCCTTGACGGCCTCGGTGAAGCGCTTGAGCATTTGCAAGGCCACGCCGTGTCCGTATTGGGCGTCAAAGTTGCGGGGTTCCAGCCGGGCGGCCCGGGAATACGCCGGCTCGGCGTTGGCGTAGTCTCTCTTGAGCAGGAAAATTTCACCGATACCCAGGTAAGCCGGGGTCAGGGTTGGGTTGTCAGCCAGAATATCTCGCAGCATGCCCAGCGCAGTGTCGTAGTTGCCAGCGTCCGTAGCGGCTTGCGCCTCAGCTAGCTGCACCTGCTGAGTTTCGGTCGGGTCCACCCGGGTCGAGGCCTTCGGTGCGTCGACGGACCGGCTCGACCCGTTCGGCGGGGCCTCGCACCCAGCCAGGCCCACCAGAAAAGCGCTTAGCGCCAATGTCATCCAAGCGCATTTCATCAGATTCCCTTATCGAAGAGGTCTTCCGCAGCACCTATCGGCCGCTTGCGGGGGGGCGAACCAGTCGATTCAGCCGCCTTATATTTCGGACGTCCCATTCAACTCCCTTCTCGTCGTGATCTTTCGGCGTCTCCAGCACCTTCGGTACGCCTGTAAAGCCTCTGTGGTTCACCACCGCCCGAAAGCACGCCAAACCGCACGTGCCGAGCCCAATATGGGCATGTCGATCTTTGCGCGATCCCAACTCGCCCACGGAATCGTTGAGGTGAAAGACGCGGAGATTCGCGTTCCCGCAGATATCGTCCCATTGCTGGAGCACCGCCGCCGCCTTGGCGTCCGTCGTCATGTCATACCCGGCCGCCGTCACGTGGCAGGTGTCGAAGCAATACCCGATCCGGTCCGGCTCCTGAACATGCGCTCGGATATAGGCCAATTGCCCGAAGCTGTAGCCGAGCGTGGTTCCCGCCCCGACCGTCGTTTCCAGGCAGGTGATCGTGCAATAGCCCGGCAGGTCCTTGTGAAGTTGATCGAGCGACTTGGTAATCCGTCTGAGGCCGGCCAGTTCGTCCTTGTTTGGCTTTGCGTCCAAATCGTGCCGCTCGCCGCGCGCTCGTGCTTGGCCCATGTGCGCCCCCGGATGACTGACAAGCAGCCGAATCCCCAACGTCTCGCAGCGTTCGATTTCCTCGCGCTGAAGTGCGATCGATTTCTCGCGCAGCGCACGATCAGGTGAAGCGAGGTTGATGAGGTAACTGTTATGACTGACGACGCGCGCCGGGCCGCGCTTCTTATGCCACTTCAGCGTTTTGAGTTTGGCGAGCCATTCGTTGCGCGCTTCGTCGGCCAGCGGCACGACTCTCCATTGCCGTTGGTTCTTTGTGAAGACCTGTACGCAGTCCAGTTTGAGGCGCTCCGCTTCGTTTAGAGCGTTAACCAACCCGCCGGCGATGGAAAGATGTGAACCGAACATAAGCGGACAGATCGTAGCGCGGTCGCGGCCGGAGAATTCACCACAAACTATAAAGCCGCGACCGTTGGTCGCGTTCCGCGAGCCACCGGCGAGCGCGTAAGAATTGGAACCACAGATGAACACGGATGAACACAGATGAAACGGGAAATCAAGCATAAAGCCGCGACCATTGGTCGCGTTCCCCGGGAATCGTGTCTTGCCCGAAGCCGGTCAAGGCATGGCACCCGCGCATCGAGCAGCGAGCCGGGGCGTGTCGCCCCGGTTCACGTGAGGAATGCCTTGGAGGTGTGGTGCGCAACGGACGGGGCTTGGTGTGCGGGCGCGAACCGGGTTGACACAACCCGGCTCGCTGGGGTTTCCCCTCGCCGATCACCGGCCGTCCTTTGTGTCCCCTACCCAGCCGTCACCGAAGTACAGGACACACACCGTCTGCAAACCGATGGCCGAACGATCGGCTTGTATGGCCCTTCCCGTACAATGGCCGGAAGCCGAGGGCGGTCCTCAACCTCCCGGCCCCCACCCCGCCCCTAGAATCGCCGGTGTCTTTTGCGGCACCCCAAACCGGATTTGGGGTGTCATGCGGACCGGCCTAGGCATTGTTAGGCGACAGCAAAAAGGAGGCTCTTATGTGTGTACGTTGGTCGTCACGATTCCTCGCTGCCCTACTGCTGTTGCTCATCGGCGTTGGTGGACGTTGCAAGCCTAATCCGGCCCGACCAGCGTCGCTCACCCACCGTGAAACCCAGGCCGCCTGGTACGCCGAGTTCTTCGCCGCTCTTGGCGACGAAGAGCAGCGTTGGCACGGCGCGATCTTGTACACTCGACAGACCCCACAAGGTCTTACGATGGACGACGGTAAGGCGGCCGCTGAAGTGTTCAGGATGTTGCCTCAGGATGATCGCATGGTGCTCGCGATTCTCTACAATCCAGAGGAACAAACTGATCCTCCTCCTATGCAACTCCAGCTCTTGGTGAAGAAGCAGAAGAATGGTGTCGTATGGGGTGAGCCCGGGGATCCCGTCGTACTATGTGACCTTACGTTTTCTCAGGCACGACAAGTTCTCGATAACGGTGCCGTACCCGAGTCACTTCAAATCGCAATGGTCGACGCGGCCCGGGCTGCAAACTGGGTTCCGAAACTACCCGCCCCCAATCAATTCGGGCGATTTCTCAGCGTACCGTCCGATGGTCACTTTGACGATGAGTCGCACGAGGCCGAAGAATCCGATGAGGACCAGGCCGGGCCC
>CBDUST010000142.1:0-10725 GCA_965369945.1 uncultured bacterium
GCAGTCAGCAATACGACAAAAAGGGTTTCGACTTTCATTCTTTCTCCTCGCATGGTCAGATCGCCTTGGAGGCGGTCTCGAGCTGCTTACTCCATCAAAGACCCCAGCATACAGCCCAGCAGCTGCAATCCACCACAGAGAATCGAGATTCCTGCGGGCGGTCGGCCCTTCACTTGCACAAAGGCTGGCAGATTGGCCGGCAGATTCCCGCCCCATCGACGGAGAACTCTAAATAGAGGTATGCGCTGGCAACAGTTATCGCCCGTCGGCGTTTCGCCCGCCTCGTTGAGCCCCAGTGGCTGGAGACGCTCGTGACGACAATACCTGTGCGATCGATCGAACGTCCGACGCTGATAGTGCTCTTCTTGATGATCGGGGGTGGTTGCGGTACCGCAAACGCTCAATGTCTGGAGGGGTGTAAGGCAATCCACGTTCTGACCGGCGAGGCGACCGGCGATCAGTTCGGTTGGAAGTCCAACTCCCTCGGCGATCTGAACGACGACTGCGCTGTTGGCGCGGCGGATCTGCTTATGCTTCTTGCCAATTGGGGGTAAATAGCAACGATTGCAAATGAAAAGAGCCGGGCTGTTCAGAGCCCGGCTCCTATCATTTGTTGATTGTCACTTCGACAAGTTGAGAGTCCTTACGGACATGTCCCCCATGTAGACATGAGTTCATTCAAATCGGCCAAGCCTACGACATCATCGCCAGTTATATCTTCATCACAGTCAACGCATGGCCCCCAAGCTGCGAGCAATGCCAATAAGTCATCTACGTCCACATCATCATCCCCATCAATGTCGCCAACGCAGGGACCAGTTGCCGGTTGGTCGAAGTCGGTGCTCGCGATCCGGTAACGGAAAAGCGAAAGCTCAAACTTTGACTTGCCTGGATTACTTGTTGAAAGAAGCTTCATCTCATCCTGAAGAAAATTATCGGCTAGTCTTTTAAGGCTAAAATTTAGCGATGGAGTAGAATTGTTATCAACAAACAATTTCACGAAACCACCAGTTTTTTCCACTCTAAAAAGATGGGATTGCGTCCATGGACTGGTTGGATCAGCGGGGTCTGTTTGTTCAATATCGACGTGCTGCAGTACTCCGCCAATACTAAGCCAAGATGCATCGATACCATCTGTCACAAAGAACCCAACCCCTTCATCTAGAGTAATAGCAACGCGAACATCGTAGTCTTTCATATCATCAGTACCCGTTCCAAATCCACAGCCGAAAACCCACCTTGCTACGCCATCCCATGCGGGGAGATTTGTCTCTACTTCGAGAGCTTTGCAGGAAAACTCATAGACTGCATCCTGTCTGGGATGGCAGGAATCATCAAAGAGATCCCCGACACAATACTTCGCTTTGAAGTCCGCCGAGTTATCATCTATGAGGAGTACCCCGCCAGTGATAGTTGCAAAGTCGGTTCCATTTGCTCCAATACAGGTCGTACTCCAATCACCCGTATCATTCGGCTCATCGCCGGCGCTATTCGATGAATCGTACTCCACAGCATCTTGTGGATCAGTACACACATCTGCACGGGAAAACGGAGCTGCCAGCAGCGATAGTCCGATTGCTCCAATACCCACAGCCAAACCATTCACACGAAACGAATTACCGAGTTCCATCTTCATGATGAATCCTTTCCGGGCGCGCCGCAACAGCCGCCGGTGCGGCTTGTCTTGAAACCGCGCCTCTTCTTAAACGTACGAATAGCACTTGCGCAAGACGTTCTTGCGCGACAGTGTTACGCTTCATGTTGTCGTGGAGCCAGGCTCCTCAACCCTTCTCCGCTCCTGCCCAAACTTGACTGGCAGAAGTTCGTGGACAAGCCATAGTCCGGTAACACTATGCCAAGACTAGAGATGCGCGTCAAGCTAATTTACCGAAATTACGCAAACATCCGAGTTTGTTTTTGTAAAAGCCGCCTGTAGGCCTAGAATTGGCCAAAAAGGATCCTAAGCATGCGACATAGACGATTAGGGACAAGTAAGTCCTTGTGTCAGACTCTGATTCTATGCCGCTGTGTATTGCTGATCTCGACGTTTGTAGCACTTGGCATGTTCAATAACGCGGCTTCGGGCCAATGCGAATTGCAGACAATCTGGTCGCCAGATGGGGGGCCTGATTATTTCTTCGGTTTGTCTGCTGCGGGCTCTGGTTCTATGGAAGTTATCATTGTCGGCGAGTTTGGCTCTAGTAACTTCAGAGGTGTAGCACACGTATATAGATACAATGGCACGTCATGGGAATATGAGGCGATGTTGGAGGCGCCCGATGGACCGCAGATCGGAAGTCAATTCGCCAGGCACGTGGACATGTCTGCCGATGGCAAGACGATTCTTATCAGCGAAATATTCGATTCAAACAACGGCTTATCTGATACTGGTGCTGCATGGGTGTATGTTGAGGAAGTAGGAATATGGGTTGTTCAACAGAAACTCACTCCTTCAGAGGCAGAGGAGGGTTGGGCGTTCGGGGAGAATTTAGCTCTCAGTGCAGATGGAAATGTTGCAGCGATCAGCGCCACTGGAGCGCCCTTCGATCCAGTGTATGTCTTCACGCGAGAGGGTGGAACCTGGATAGAAGCATGCAAATTGCCAGTAGATAACTATAATTTTAGTCTTCCGAAGTTAGATGTCTCCGCAGATGGCAGTGTGATTATCGTAGGAGCAGATGGTGATTTCGATCAGGGACAATCTGCGGGGGCAACTTTCATTTTCGTGCGCAAGGAGGGCCAAGGCTGCTGGACGTTTCACCAAAAACTTCTTGCATCCGATGGCGAGACGTCCGATCACTTCGGATTCGGCGTTTCTCTCTCAGCAACAGGCGACACGATCCTCATCGGAGCCGTCGGTGATGATGAAGCTGCCAAGAGCGCCGGTGCTGTATATGTCTTCCAGCGACGTGGCGAGATGTGGTTCGAGCAAGTGAAGCTCGTGCCAGATGACGGGATGATACAGGATCTCTTTGGCCTCCACACCAAACTCACACCGGATGGACAGCGCGCGATTATCTATTCTAGGAACAATGCCAAATACGTCTTTGATTTTATTGATGGGAAGTGGGTTGAAACCATGCGATTGACCGCTTCTGATCCAAACGTCTTAGGTCTAGGAAGGGCAATTGCTATAACTGATGATGGATCAACTGTTCTACTCGGCGCTCCAGGTGCGCAAGTGGATGGTGTGTTTTGGTATGGCGCAGCGGCTTTATTTGATCTGACGACCGCGTGCCCCGGCCCCGGCGACTTCAATGCGTTCCGCGGATTCTACAACTCCGGCGACCTGAACAGCCTTCTGAACTCGGATGACGACAAACTGTGTTACAACCCGGGCATCGTACTCAATCCATCCGAAGCTCCCGTCACGTTGGATTTCACGGGAACGTTGCCAAACGATTCTCCAGCTTCGCTCGACGTGACGATCGAATCGTCAGCGAACACCGTTGGTCTAGAAGTCACAGTCTCATTCTGGAACTACAACACGAATTCGTGGGATGTTGTTGGTACGGACACGCAATCACTCAACACCGATACGATCAGGACATTCGCCGGCGTACCGGCCGATCATGTCCAGCCCGTCACTGGCGAAGTGAGGACCCGATACGAAGTTCGTGTAGTGAGCTTCATATTCCTATTCCCATGGTTGGATTGCGTTGACCACGTCTTCTGGACGATCGATTGACCGGATCAGCCGATCCACTCATGGAAGTTCGAGAAGTGTCTTGCATGTCAAGGATTTCGATGACTCCAATCTCGCGGGCGACGTACTGATCCTGCTCGCTAACTGGGGTAGCTGCGGTGATTGCGATGATAGCCCGCCCGATCTCAATGACGACTGCACCGATGGTGAGGGATCTTCTCGTTCTTCTTGCGAACTGGGGTTAGAAGAATACGGGCGATGTGAAGCCTGATATTGGAGGAAGCAGAAAGAGACTCCGTGGCGTAACTGCCGCGGGCTTTTTTTGTGCCCGTATGATCGGGCTGTAATCGAGTCTCCGATTGCTTGCCGGCAATGCGAGGGTCCAAAATCGGGATTGTCCTTGACACGGGGGCCCCGGTCGGTCCATGATGGGTAACCAGCGATACACATAGGGAGGTCAACGATGTCTTGTGGTCTAAAATGCGGTGCGTACCTGGCAGCGATGCTAGCGACGACCGTCGTCACCTCGCCATCCCACGCCACGTGGTCGATTGTTATCGCTGACAGCGAGACGAAGGAAGTCGCGGTCGGAACCGTAACCTGCCTGGATAACTTTGATCTCCTGGCGATCGTGCCGGTCATCGTGGTCGGCAAGGGAGGCGCGGCGGTGCAAGCGGCGGGGGACTTTGCGGGAATCCGTCGGCCGGTCATCTTTGAGCACTTCATGCTCGGTACGGACCCCGAGGAGATTCTAGTTCTTCTAGCCGACATTAGCGGGCATCAGTCGAGGCAATATGGGATATCAGACACGCAAAGCCGGATGATCACGTTTACCGGAACGTCCACTGCTCAGTGGGCTGGTGGTGTCATCGGAACTCAGGGGTCGATGGTCTACGCGATTCAAGGCAACATCCTCGCCGGGGCATGTGTTGTTCCTGCGATCGAAGAAGCGGTATTGAACACCGATGGCGACGTGGCTGCGAAACTCATGGCGGGAATGCAGGCGGCGCGATCCGCCGGCGGCGATGGACGCTGCTCCTGCTCGCCGAACAACCCCACCGGCTGTGGATGCCCGCCGTTGGATTTCGATAAGTCCGGACACATCGGCACCATGGTCGTGGCCCGGATCGGCGACACCGAAGATGATGTGTGCAACGCCAACGGCTGCGCAGACGGTGATTACTTCATGAAATTCAACGTCCCGTTCCAAACCAACCGCGATCCCGATCCGGTCTTTCAGTTGCAGGCGATGTTCGACGATTGGCGCGCCGCATTGGTCGGAAGACCGGATGCGATTCAATCGGTTGTCGTGTTCGACCCGGATCCGATCCCACCCGATCGAAAGTCGATGACGATGATGGAGGTCACACTGCTGGACTGGCAGGGCAAAGCCATCACACAGCCCATCGAGTCGTTCGCTGTAACGCATGCACCGGAGAGTGCCGGCCTCTCCACGATCGGAACGCCCATGGATAATGGCGACGGCACGTTCTCCGTGCCCATCACGGCTGGGGCCAGCGCAGGCATCGATCGGTTCCTGGTCGAGGTGGACGACTCCATTCGGCCGGTCACGCTCATGCCCAACCCAACGTTGCAGTATTTCACGATAGGCGACATCAACATGGACGGTGTTGTGAGCGCTTCGGACGTGCTTTTGCTTCTCGGTAGTTGGGGTCGTTGCGACGACTGCGATGATTGCCCAGCCGACCTGAACGGCGATTGCATCGTCGGCGCTGGCGACCTACTGATCCTCCTGGCCAATTGGGGCTGAACGAGACGCTAAGCATTTGGTAATAAAACAAGCCCACGGCGCAGGAGTCGTGGGTTTATCTGTGTCATGCGCAGTTGGGCATGATTTGGTCTCGCTGATCACTGACTGGCGAGGATCGCCCACTCGAAGCTGTCGTCTCCGAGAACCAGGCCTACGTCCGCTGTGCTGTAGGTCCCATCGACGGTGCCGAAGCTCGTCGGGATCGGGGGAATGGTCCTTGACTTCCCGCCTCGGGCGATCCATGATGGACGGAGGGTGACACAGCGCAGGAGGTCGAGGATGTCTCATGGTTTGAAGTGTCATGCGAATCTTGCCGCGGCGCTGGTGGCGAGCACCGTCGCCTCTACCTCCCACGCCACGTGGTCGATCATCATTACCGACAGCGAAACGAAGGAAGTCGCGGTCGGCGGCGCTACCTGCGTGGCCGGCCTCGACCTTCTGAGCGTGTTGCCGGTGGTCGTCGTGGGCAAGGGCGCGGCCGTCGTGCAGGCCGCCCGCGACTTCGACGGCATCCGGCGCCCAATCATCTTTGACAATCTGATGCTCGGCACTCCACCGAAAGAGATCCTGGACCTCCTGGCCCTCGTGGGCGGGCACGAGGCGCGGGCGTATGGCATCGGCGACACACAGGGTCGGATGATCACGTTCCTCGGCGGCGAGGCCATGGAAAGGTGGGCGGGGGCCGTGATCGGGAGCGATGGAACGATGGTCTACGCGATCCAGGGCGGCGTCCTGGCCGGGGCCTGTGTGATCCCAGCCATCGAGCAGGCGGTGCTCGAGACAGATGGCGATGTGGCGGCCAAGCTCATGGCGGGAATGCAGGCGGCGCGATCCGCCGGCGGCGACGGTCGTTGCTCTTGCTCGCCCGCAACTCCAGAAGGTTGCGGGTGCCCGCCGCTTAGGTTCAACAAGTCCGGACACATCGGCACCATGGTCGTGGCCCGGATCGGCGACACCGAAGATGATGTGTGCAACGCCAACGGCTGCGCGGACGGCGACTACTTCATGAAGTTCAACGTCCCGTTCCAAAAGAACCGCGATCCCGATCCGGTTTTTCAGTTGCAGGCGATGTTCGACGATTGGCGCGCTGCGCTGGTGGGAAGGCCGGATGCGATTCGATCGGTTGTCGTGTTCGACCCGGATCCGATCCCACCGGACGGCGAGTCGATGACGACGATGGAGGTTACGCTGCTGGACTGGCAGGGCAAAGCCATCACACAGCCCATCGAGTCGTTTGCGGTAACGCATGCACCGGAGAGTGCCGGCCTCTCCACGATCGGAGCGCCCATGGATAACGGCGACGGCACATTTTCCGTGCCCATCACAGCTGGGGCCAGCGCCGGCATCGATCGGTTCCTTGTCGAGATGGACGATGGCATTCGGCCGGTCACGCTCATGCCCAACCCGTCATTGCAGTATTTCACCGTAGGCGACATCAACATGGATGGTGTTGTGAGCGCTGGGGACGTGCTCTTGCTTCTCGGCAGTTGGGGTCGTTGCGACGACTGCGACGATTGTCCAGCCGATCTGAACGGCGATTGTATCGTTGGCGCAGGTGACCTACTGATCCTCCTGGCCAATTGGGGGTGATATCTCACAAATGCCGGTTGGATACAGCGTGCCTGTGGTACACTGTTCTCGACCGGCTGCACGGGGGTCCCGATTGAATCGGGATCTCCGGGGGCGGGAGTCAGTGTGGGGCAACTGCCTTGAAGGAGGTTGAGCGATGCGGTTCAAGTCAAGATTCACAATCCCGGCGATCGCTGCGATTAGTTTCTGCCTCATTGGCGGGACAAGCCCCGCCGAGGCCGACGTGCTTCACGTCCCTGGCGACTTCCCGACCATCCAGGAGGCTATCGATGCGGCCATGGATGGTGACGAGGTGGAGGTTCATCCGGGCACCTACAACGAGACCATCAACTTCCTCGGCAAGGCCATCAGGGTGTACAGCACGGACGGCCCTGACGTGACGATCATCGATGCTCAACAGACGGGAACGGTGGTGACCTGTGAAAGTGCAGAGGGACCGGATTCGGTGCTCGAGGGGTTCACCATCACCGGTGGCAATGCGATCGTCGGTGGCGGGATGCGCAACTCCATGAGCTCTCCGACGGTGACGAACTGCACGTTCACCGAGAACTCAGCCGACCAGGCTGGCGGCGGGATGTTTAACGAGGGTAACTGCTGCGGGGTCTTAGACGAGGGCAGCAGCCCGACGGTGACCAACTGCACGTTCAGTAGCAACACCGCAGCAGGCGGCGGTGGGATGTACAACGGTATCAGCAGCCCGACGGTGACAAACTGCATATTCAGTGAGAACTCGGCCGACTCCGAAGGCGGTGGCGGGATGACCAACGCCTTCAGCAGCCCGACTGTGACCGACTGCACGTTCAGCAACAACACGGGAGGCGGCGGCGGCGCGGGGATGTCCAACGTCACTGATAGCAATCCAACGGTGACCAACTGCACGTTCATCGGGAATACGAGCGGGTTCACCGGCGGCGGGATGTACAACGGTATCAGCAGCCCGACGGTGACCGACTGCATATTCAGTGAAAACTCGGCGGCCAGCGGCGGCGGGATGTACAACGACTTCGACAGCAGCCCGATCGTAACCGACTGCACGTTCAGCGGAAACACGGCATTAGACGAGTCTGGGCGCGGTGGAGGGATGTACAACGACGGCAGCAACTCCACGGTAGCCGACAGCTCTTTCACCGGGAATATGGCCGAGTTCAGAGGGGGCGGAATCTACCTACGCGACGGGAGCATGACCGTCACGAACTGCACCTTCGAGGCAAACTCGACGCCTGTCGTCGGCCAACACGGTGGCGGTGCGATATTCAGCCGCGACAGTTCGGTGAACTTGGTTGACTGCGACCTGAACGAAAACGAGGGCTACCACGGCGGCGCTGTTGCTTTCACGCACTTCAGTGGGGCGGATGTCGATCTTACGCTCGTTGGTTGCTCGCTTACAAACAACTCAGCAGTCGCCGGTGGCGGTGTATTCGTTCACAATGCTGACGCACAACTATTCAACTCAACGCTCATTTCCAACCAAGTGAACGGCGAGTTCGGGATTGGGGGCGGCATTGTCCTGCTCTCCGACAGCTCAGGGGTGTTAGTGAACACAACGATCATTGCGAACTCGGCCAGCGAAGGCGGAGCGGTGTGGGTAGGCGATGGCAGCGCGGCGGTTCGAAACAGTATCTTGTGGGACAACATCCCAGACCATATCTCCGGCTCGGCTGTCGTCAGGTACAGCGACGTGCAGGGGGGTTGGGCAGGCGCGGGCTCAGCCAACATCGACGAAGATCCGCTGTTCGTTGATCCTGAAGATGGCGACTATCACCTGTCCTCCGGCTCGCTGTGCATCGATGCCGCGGCCAACTTCTACTTGCCGAACGATATCGATACCGATTTCGACGGCAATCCGCGTTTCATCGACGATCCAACGATGAAGGACACCGGCGTGGTCGACTGCCCGATCGTGGATATGGGTTCCTTCGAGTTCCAGGAAGGGACGACAGACTGCTGCCCGTGGGACCTTGACGATTCCGGCGCCGTCGGCGCGTCAGATGTACTTGCGTTGCTGGCAAGTTGGGGCCCGTGCAAAGGCTGCCCCGCCGACTTCGATGAAGACGGCACCGTCGGCGCACCCGATCTCCTCGCGATGCTCGCCAATTGGGGCCCGTGTCTGTGACCTAAGCGTTGCTCCCGACCTGCTCACCCGCCCAGCCAATTGGGGTAAATAGCAACGAATACAAACGAAACGAGCCGGGCTGTTCACTGCCCGGCTCTTATTATTTGTTGATTTTGAATTCAACAAGAGGTTGAGAATCCTTACGGACATGCCCCCCATGTAGCCAGGACTTCCCTCAGATCGGGCAAACTTACTACATCGTCGCCGTTTATATCTTCATCACAGCCAACGCATGGCCCCCAAGCGGCGAGCAATAATAGTAAGTCATCGACGTCCACATCATCATCCCCATCAATGTCGCCAGCGCAGGGGTTACTTGCCGGTACGTCGAAGTCTGTGCTCGCTATCCGGTAACGGAAAAGCGATAGCTCAAACTCTGACTTGCCTGGATTGCTTGTCGAGAGAAGGTTCATCTCATCCTGAAGAAAATTATTGGCTAGGCTTTTAAGGCTAAAAATTAGCGATGGAGTAGAATTGTTATCAATAAACAATTTCACGAAACCACCAGTTTTTTCAACTCTAAAAAGATGGGATTGCGTCCAGGGCGTGCTGGCATCTCCGGTTTGAGCCATATCGATGTGCTGCAGCACTCCGCCAATGTCAAGCCAAGATGCATCTCCGTTACCATCTATCTCGAAGAATCCAACGCCCTCATCCAGCGTAACAGCGAGGCGAACATCGAAGTCTTTCGCACTATCAGTACCCGTTGAAAATCCACAGCTGAAGACGAACAGGGCTCCGTCGTCCAACCATGCGTCGGCGTTTGTTTCTACAGAGATCGCTTTGCAGGAAAACTCATACACTGCATCCTGCCTGGGATCGCAGGAGTCATCAAAAAGATCCCCGGCACAATACTTCGCTTTGAAGTCCGTCGAGTTATCATCTATGATGAGTACCCCAGCAGTGATAACTGTATAGCCGTTTCCATCTGCTCCAAAACAGTCCTCGCTCCAGTCACCCGTCTCATCCGGCAAATCGCCGGCGCTGTTCGATGAATCGTACTCCACAGCCGTTTGTGGATCAGTACAGACATCTGCCCGGGAAGACGTCGCTACAAGCAGCGATAGTCCGACTGCTCCAATACCCACAGCCAGACCATTCACACGAAGCAAATCACTTACTCTCATCATCATCATGAATCCTTTCCGGGCGCGCTACAACAGCCGCCGGTACGGCTTGTCTTGAAACCGCGCCTCTTCTTAGACGTACGAATAGCACTTGCGCAAGACGTTCTTGCGCGACAGTGTTACACTTCAAATTGTCGTGGAGCCAAGCTCCTCAGCCCTTCGCCACTCCTACCCGGACTTGAACGGCAGACGTACATGGACAAGCCATGGTCCGATAACAGTATGCCAAGAATAGAGATGCGCGTCAAGCTAATTTACCGAAATGACGCAAACATCCGATATTATCTTTGTGAAAGCCGCCTGTAGCCCTAGAATTGGCCAAATGAGGATCCGAAACATGCGACATAGACAATTAGGGACAAGCAAGTCCCTTTATCAATCTTTGATGCGATGCCGCTGTGTATTACTGATCTGGACGTTTGCAGCACTTGGCATGTTCAATAACGCGGCTTCGGGGCAGTGCGAATTGCAGACAATC
>CBDUST010000143.1:0-10680 GCA_965369945.1 uncultured bacterium
CAGGGCCTTCGTGGATTCGTGCTGCGGATCGTTGATGATCTCGTTGCGGCTGCCTTGCTCGACGATGCGGCCGTTGAACATGACAGCGATGCGATCGCAGACATGGTGAATCACCGCCATGTCGTGGCTAATGAACAAGTACGAAAGCTTGAATTCATCCTGAAGCTCAGCGAGCAGATTTAGAATCTGTGATTGAACGGACACATCAAGCGCACTGGTGGGTTCATCGCAGATGATGAGCTTTGGTTGCAGCGCGAGCGCTCGGGCGATGCCGATGCGCTGTCGTTGACCGCCGGAGAACTCATGGGGGAATCGATCCGCAGCTCCCGGCCAAAGGCCGCAGCGCTGCAGAAGCTCGCCGGCACGTTGGCGCAGCTGATCACCGGTTGCGAGTCCATGCACCGCTAATGGTTCGCCAACAATCTTTCCCACGCGCATGCGCGGATTGAGTGATCCGACCGGATCCTGAAAGATGATCTGCATCTCTCGGCGCCGTCTGCGCATTGCAGCGCTTGACAATTCGAACAGATTACAGCCGCGATATAAGACACGGCCACTGGTTGGCCGGATCAAGCGGAGTATGGTTCGACCGACGGTCGTTTTGCCGCAGCCTGACTCGCCCACCAGCCCAAGCGTTTCGCCCTCGTTGATATGAAAACTGACTCCATCAACAGCCTTGACGAATCCTCGGGTGCGTTGAAAGATGCCGCCGCGTATTGGGAAGTAGGTGCAAAGCTCCTGCACATCCAGCAGAGGCGATGTCTGTTCGTCGACTTCAGACGAGTGGTCCGTCCGTTCCATAACCTGGCGATGGTATCGACTGACGGGCGGAGTGGATACGACGCGAGCAGATCGATCTGGACATCGAGTGACCGGGCGCAGGATCAGCGATTGTTCGACACACGAACCCGCTGATCGTATCGCGTTCCGTCGGGCCGTAAGAAGGTGATGATGGCACCTCTGCGCAGATTCAGTTGAACCATGATCTCAAAGAAATCGTCTACATCTCGAACGAAATAGTCCCTGACGCGAACGATAATCCAGCCGGGTTCGACGATGCCGTCAAGCTGGGATCCCGGGACAATCGCCTCCACGAGCACACCGGGGTTGTAGTCGACTCCGTAGTCCCGGGCGAGCGTTCGGGTGCTCGTGCTCATGCGCGCAATCCCAAGCGCCCTGAGGCTATCGCGGGGGTGATCGCCGGGAAGCACGCCCGCCACTTGCACGGTATCCAGGCGCGTGAGGCGGACCGGAATCGTAAGGACGGTTCCCTGCGCTTCATCTTCGGAGTAGCGCCAGATACGAAGCCTGGCGATATCGCCGGGGAGAATGGACGAGATCACCGATTGAAGTTGGTTCATTGTGCCGACTGCGTCGTCGTTCACATGCGTAATGATATCGTTGGCTCTTACCCCGGCCGCGAAGGCGGGTCCATCTTCTTCTTGAGCGAGTGTGACCTTCACCCCCCGGCCGACAAAGCCTCGCAACTCCAGTTCCTGCAGTGCTTCGTCCGTCAGATTCAGCCCACTGATCCCCAGATAACCCTTGGTGACCACGCCCGTACTAATGATCTGGTCTACGACCGGTACGATCATGTCGATTGGGATCGCCAAGCCGATGCCGGCGAATTGACCTTCATCGAGCGAACTGCGCCGACCGGTGGCGATGGCCGTGTTCATGCCGATGACTCGTCCCCGTACATCGGTAAGCGGACCGCCCGAATTACCGGGGTTGATCGCAGCATCAACCTGGATGAAATTCTCATACCCATTCGATCCTCGTTGTTCGTCTCGGATAACGCCCACGTGCCGACCCATCCCCGAAACAACGCCCGACGACATGGAGAACCGAAAATCGAACGGCGATCCGAACGCGAACACCAGATCGCCCTGTTTCACTTGGTCCTCTTCCTTGGCGAGGGCGGCCGGATTGATTCCCGCTGAGGAGATCTTGATTACGGCGATGTCTGTAGTTTCGTCGGCTTCGACAAACTCCGCCTCTCGAAGTAGACCGTTATGAAGCTGCACCTGGATGCGCTTGGCGTCCTTGACGACGTGATAATTCGTGACGATGTGTCCCTCGTCGTCATATATCCATCCGGAGCCGGAGGAGGTGCTTTGCAGCTGCTTCCCGAAACGGTCTCGCGAGGTTTGCTCCGTGGAGATGTGGACGACGGACGGCTCCACCAAGGTGGCGATGTCGCGATACGCCTGATTCAGCTCCTCAAGGATGCCGTTTTCCGCCAGGCTTCGGCTGGCCTGAATAATCCGAGCCTTCGTATTGGCTTCGGTCAGTCTCTGGACCGCAAGAGGACCACCCAGGAGCACCGCCAGGGCGGTGGCCAGGACGATCAGGCTCGGACCGTAGCTGTGCAGCTTGCGCATGGAGTAGGTTCCTCGTTTGGGGAGCCCGAACGCCTGTGTTCTCATTGGGCGTCGAAGGCTCGCCGTTTCATCGATCCCCCGGTTGGGATTGGCCCCTATCGCTTGGGCCGATTGAACTTCTCAAGCTCTCCTTCGTTCATTGTGTACGGATGCTCGCCCAGCTCGGATGCCCGGACCATCTCAATCCATTGGTGTGCCGCGGTGACGATTCTGTCTCCCATGGCCGTGATGGGCTTGGCGAACGAGGGCTGCCAGTCGGTAAGTCCGAGAAGATCTTGAAGCACGACGATCTGACCGTGGCAAGACGGCCCAGCCCCGCATCCGATCACCGGAATCGACGTCTCGGCGACAATTCGCTGGGAAACCTCATCTGGGCAGGCTTCGATCAAGAGCATGGCTGCGCCGGCCTGCTCCAAAGCCACGGCATCATTGACCAGCGGGCCCGCTTGCGCCGCCGTTCGCCCGACTGAGCGATAGCCGCCCCGGACTTTGGATTGCTGCGGCCGTGATCCGATGTGGCCAACCACAGGGATCCCGGCTCGGGTCATCTTCTCGACAAGGTCGGCAAACGTGCGGTCGGCCTCGATCTTGACAGCGTCTGCCAGGCCCTCGGTCATGAACCGACCCGCGTTGTGAATGCCCTCGGCATCGTCGGCTTGGTAGCTTAGAAACGGCATGTCAGCCATGACCAGCGTCTTGGGAGCGCCGCGCTTTACGGCAGCGGTGATCGCGATGAGGAAGTCCAATGGGGCGTGGATCGTCCCCGGCAGGCCGAGGATGACTTCCGCGGCAGTGTCTCCCACCAGCAGCAACGGTACGCCGGCTCGCTCAAGCCAGCGAGCGGTGGTTACGTCATAGCACGTCAAGCAGGCGAACTTCTCGCCGCGCTGAGCGAACTTTGCGATCGTTCGTAGAGTCACCGGCTTGCGGGCGGGAGGCTCGTGGGCAGTCTTCTCGACCGGCTCAGCGACCTGCCCGGGCTTGGCCGATGGTGCCTGCGTCATAGTGGTAGTGTACCGGCGCTGGCGCGATCAAGCCTTCTCAAACGGCAGATTCCACGGACCAACTGCCCGCAGGCCCGCGCCAGAGCCGACTGCCCCATCAACCAATCAACATCCAGCTACGCTTCAGTCAAGATGTCGATGATAACCGCCCGGCGACACACGCCCGAACTCATGGACGATCCGAACGTCGATCGGGTCGATTTGGAGGCATCACTGCGCTTCATTCGCATGGTGAATCGTCGCCTTGGTGGCGTGGCCGCCGCGTTGAATCATCTCAAACGCTGGTCGGCCGATTGGCCAGATGACCGGACGATCCGCATTCTCGACGTTGGAACCGGCTCGGCGGATATCCCGTTGGCGATCGTGGAGTGGTCAACCAAGGCTGGGCATTCGGTTCACATCACTGCGGTTGACCTCCACGAATCGACGCTGGCGGTGGCGCGTGAGCAAGTCGGTGATCGATCAAACATCGAACTTGTGCAGGCGGACGCGCGGAAGTTGATGAAAGTCTTCGAGCCGCGCGCGTTCGACTATGTCCATGCGGGAATGTTTCTGCATCACCTCAGCGACATCGAGGTCATGACGGTGCTGCGCATCATGGATCGATTGACCACGCGCGGACTTGTTTGGAACGATCTTGTGCGCGGACCGATCGAGAAGCTCGCGGTGCGATTGCTCACGCTTCGCGCCCCGGCGATGGTCAAGCATGATGGCCTTGTCAGTGTCGCAGCGGGCTTCACGCGCCGAGAAGTATTGGAGTTGGCCAAGCGCGTAGGACTTGAGAAGCCGAAGTATCGCCGGCATCTGCTTGGACGATTTACGTTGGTAAGCGAGAAGACGTAGCTCGAGGGTGATGCGCACAGCGAGGCCGCCGAGTCGTGCGTGCTGCTGACTCACTTGCGATAAGACACCGACGACTCCCTTCGGTCGCGATCGGTGGCACCGCAGATCGTGCGGCCGGATGCAATCTGCGCTAGCCTCCGGAAGTCGCTTCAATGGCGAACGGAGATTCGTTCGGCGACGGGGGCTCTTCCGGTGCCAGACCGATTCTCGCCAACTGCTCCGGCGTGAGGATCTGGCGCAAGCGCCGCCGCGCCTTGGCGTTGAGCTCACTGCGGTCAAACTTGATGACTTCCAGCTTCTGCTGCTGCTGCAGGTAAGCCTGTATCTGGCTGGGGTCGGTAAAGCTGGCGCGGTCGCCGGATTGGGAAAGAATCTCGACCATCTGGTTGCACAGATTCTCGTAGACGGGCTGGTATTCGACGCGGTGCAGCTCGATCGCCAGTCGCTGGTCGTCAGTGAGTTTGTGAAGCTTCTTCGCCGCTTCGAGGTACTTTTCACCGGAGTTCGACTCGTTGTACACGGCGGGGAAGGCCTTGCGCCGATAAGCGGCGCGAAACTTGCGAGCAGACCGCTCGTCAAGCGCGGCGGTGATCTGTTGAAGCGTATCGCGGTTGAGCTGGGTGATTCCTTTCTCCGCTTCCTGCACCGGTTTACGAATGTCCTGCATCGTCTGCTGGTATTCCATGCCGAAGGCCAAGGCGCCATCCGTGTCGCCGTCCTGCTGGCGGCGCATCATCTCAGCCATCGCCTCGGTCTGTCGGCGTTGCGCGATCAAGCCGGCTTCGTAGCGAGTACGAAACGCATCTGTCATCGTCTTCTCGTACGCCCTCAGAAGCGCATCGATGTCGTCAGTTTTGACCGCATCGATTTCGGAGTCATCCACGAGTGCAGACAGATCGACTGACGTTTCGTTGGATTCAGTACCGGGAGTGCCGGGAAAGCCGAACGCGTATTGGTTCGGTCGCTGGCTGAACAGATGACGTTGGCGAGCGAGTCGTAGTCGATCAAGCTGCTCTGTCGGCGCGTCATCTCCAAGCATGAGCGCGAGATCGCTGAAGAAGGCCTCGTCCGCAGCGTCGAGATCTTTGATCGTTCGATCCTGCGCATCGTGCATCCAAAATTGAAAATCGATTGACGCCATGGCCCTCTGGCCGCCCTGCATCTCCTCGAAGAGCGCTGCCTGTTCTTCCTGTGCCTTTTGTGCTTGTTGCTTGGTGTGCTCAGCGTACTTGGACCGGTAGTCCTCATGGAGGAGTTGCACAACCGCACGCTGTTCATCGGTGAGGTTGAGCTTGTCGGCATAGCGTTCAAGTTCGTAAGCGCTGATCGCGCCAACTGGGCCAAGTGGTCGGCCGAACTGGTCGGTTGGTTGCTCATTGGGCTGGTCCTGTGCGGTCGACTCTCCAGTAGCGGACTCCACCTCGGCAAGTGTCATCTCACGGTTTGCGCGCGGATCATTGAGCTTCGCGGCAAGCTCCGGCCCAAGCTGCGCGTTCAATGACTTGTTAGCAGACTCGTTCAGTTCGGTCCATTTCCCCGAGAAACTTTGCAGCTCATTCCAATACTCCTGCCACGCCTCCTCGTCAACGCCCGGCAGGAGTATCGAGCGATCTTCATCGCGCTCCTCGAGGAACTTGATCAACTCATCAGTGATTCGATCGTGACTTACCTGGTGTGAACGAGCTGCGTCTTGTATGGCCAGCCGTTGCTCTTCCGTGAGCTGCTTGAGCCGCAGCGCTGCTTCGAATCGTATCTGCGCGGACATCGGATCCTTGGGGGCCGTTGGGTACGCTCGGCTGTAATAGTCGTAGCGCAGCTTGCGCGCGTTCTTCGGCGATAACCGAGACCGAACGCTCTTGAGAGTCCGACGATTCAAGTCAGCGATTGCCGCGGACTTCTTCTGCATGTCCTTGCCAATATCCTGCCAGATGGCCTGCATCGTTTCCATCATCTGCTGACGGGATTCAGGATCAGTCATGTCAAGATCAGTCATTCCCGCTGCCTCAAACGCATCCATCATGTCCAAGGACATAGTGATCATCGCGTCGTAAAGCTTCTCGACTGCGGGCGTGAGTCGACGTTCATATGACGCGATGAGCGGATCGGAGTCCGCCAACTCCTGGTCAGATAGCTCCAGTCGGCCGTACAGTTCACTCAGATCAACGCTGGCCGCTTGCGAGCCGAAGCCGCCTCCGCCCATTGCTCCATTGCGGTAGCGTTGCCGTGTTCGCGCCAGTCGCACCCTTGGCAGAGCGGTGCGCTGTGCATCGGTGAGCACCACATCTATTTGGTCGAACAGCCGACTATCCAGTTGTTCGATCTTCTTGAGAGCTCGCTTCATGTCCTTGAGAAGCCGCTCCACCATCGCTCGCTGCGGCATTCTGATTCCAGCGCCCTGCATCTCAGTGGTCTGCTTGAGAACCTTGGCGATGTCGTCTTCACGCAGTTGACGGAACGCTGTGCGATACTGCTCGTGTAACGGATCGATCGCGAGACGTTGATATTCGTCCAGTTGCAATCGCCGCGCGTAGCCCTCCAGATCACGGCTGGAGATCGGGTCCGGGAACATGCCGCTGGTTCCCTGTGCATGCAGACGACTCGTCGCTACGAACGACGAAGCCATCACGATGAGCGCCAAGACATACAATCGCAGCGCTGCACGATGAAAGATCAACGCAATATTGCTCATGTGCGACACCCTTCCTCCCGGATGGTTAGCACTGATTATACGGAGCCCGGGTGGCCGATTCGCTAGGAACCGACGTATTTTGCGTAGATTGATCGGGCGATCTTCAGCTCGTCCGTGCCCTTGATGATGGCTCGGCCGTCGGGGAAGAGTGTCAGCTGAACCGGCTCGCCGCTGGCGCCGTGTTCATTGGAGAACCGGCCGTGCAGCAAGTATTCGTTGGGCGTGAACGAGCCATGCGGTGAGAGCTTCGAGGCCATCGCGGCCAGGTCGATTTGTTTCGACCCCGACGCTTCGCTAGCCGGGCAAATCTGCACGGCGTTGCGACCGCAAAGCGAGGTGACCGCTCCACCGGTCCGACCCTCCAGATATTCAAAATCGCCTTGCACACAGCATGGACAATCGTTGGAATTCCGCGCGCCGCTGATGTCGAGTGTCCGCCTTTCGTTGGACCATACGTCGATCGAGAGTAGTGAACGATCGACTTTGTCAAGATTGCCGGTGAGGAGTTTGATCGCCTGAGCGCATTGATGCGCCGCAATCATCGCCACCGCTGGGCCCAACACGCCTGCCGTATCACACGTCGGACTCGCGCCGGGTGGCGGCGCTTCAGGAAAAACGCAGCGCAGGCATGGTGTGGCTTGCTCGGCCGACCATTGCACAGATGAATGAGACGATTCCCCGCAACGCTTTGGATGCGGCAGAACCAAGAAGGACATCCCCGTCGTCCCCACTGCGCCGCCATAGACATACGGCCGTGCATACTTCACCGCCAAATCATTGAGCAGGTAACGCGTCTCGAAATTATCCAACCCGTCGAGAATGAGATCGACGCCCCGGATGTATCGCTCGGCATTGCTCGCGCCAAAGTCGTCGACATATCCGTGAACGACGACCTGCGAATTGATGCGGGCGAGTTTGTTCTTGGCGGCTTGGGCCTTAGGGATGACCTGTTCGACGTCCTGCTCATCATAAAGCACTTGCCGCTGGAGGTTCGTCAGCTCTACGGTGTCGCGGTCGACAATGGACAGCGTGCCAACGCCGGCTCGTACGAGCGACTCGGCGATGATCGTTCCCAGCGCCCCGCAGCCAACGACGAGCACATGTGAGTCGAGCAACCGGCGCTGCCCTGACTTGCCGATGTCACCCAGAAGGATCTGACGGTGATATCGCTGTAATTCATCCACGGTTTGAGCCGCCGGTTACTGTTGGGCGAATCAGTCGCGCAGGATCGCCTTGGTCCATCGCTGTACATCGAAGTCGTACACGCCGGTATCGTTGAACTGTGCAACAACAGCGCCTTCGTCGATCCGCGCACCGGCGAGGTAGACACGAGTGCGGCCGACCAACCGTTGGGTCATCTCAGCCACGAGTCGGCGTTGTTCGGCGTCGAAGCTTTCGTCGCGCGCGCTCGCGTTGAACAGTTCTTCGAGCTGTGACTTGGCGGCGTCGGACGGCCAACCTGCATTGACCAGTCCGTTGAGTCGCGTCAACTCCAGTTGCAGCACCTGCGCGCCGGTCTGTGGCAACTGACTAGCAACCCAATCGTAAAATCTCATGGCCGGCCGATTCATCATTCGGGCTTGGCGGGTCTGTTTGGCTAGCGCGTCGAGCCGACGCCCGAGTGCAAGCTGTGTCCGCTCTGAGAGTATCCCGGCGCGGATGGCAGCATTCATCTCCCCAATGAGCGCCTCTCTGGCTCGCGGACTCTCACGCATCGGCGGAAGGTCGCGCAGGAATCGTTGAAACGCCCCATCCGCCATTTTTTGTGGGAGTGTCGGATCGAAGCTGGTGAGCTGCCAGCGAACATAGGCGTCAACGAAGGGATCACGATCAACACGACGGACGAGCCTTCTCCCCACCAGCTTCGGTGGCAACGAAAGGTTGAATTCTCGGGCGAAGTCGGCGTCTCGGCGGGGAAGCTGTCCATCGGTCTTGACCAGCCGGGCTTCGTCCGCCAATGTCTTGACGGCCGTTGCCAGGACCGCCGCCGGAGAACGCTGCTCGGGCTGGGCCGTCACCGCCAAAGTCGGCAGCAGGGTCGCGAAGATGAGGGCGGCCAACCGGAGATAGCTACCGTCGGAAGAGGCAAGCATCATTGACCAATCGTATGCCCCGGGGCGGCAAGAACGCCAAAGCTGGCTGAACCATCGGTACGTCATCGGTCGGGTCGAATTCCGGCCAAGAGGTCAGACCACCGCTTGGCATCGTCTTGGTTCACGCCGACTTTTGAGAACGTCACGCGAACGGTCCGGTTGGCCAGGAACGTAACGTCCCGGGCGAAGCGGCGCTTGGGCCCGACCAGTCGCTGGGCCTGTCGTACAATGAGGCGGCGGTGATCGCTGGTGAGGCTCTGGTCGTCGATACTGGCAGTGAAGTTACGGGTTATAGCTGATTTAATGGATTGCGTAGACCAACTGCCTTGCGTGGTCGCGGCGCATCGAGCGAGCAGCCACTGCCGAGATCGTGGTCCGGTCGGTCCAAGTTTGTCTTGCACCCACTTGGCGAACGATAACGCAGGCTCGTTGAATCGCTCCGCTAGATTCGTACGACGATCCAACTGAGCGACATCATCTCGCACCTGTTGAAACCGCCGGGCAGATAACACCAGCAAGTCTTCAATCTGCTCCAATGCTCTGACGACTTCAGGATCGGCGCGCGGGTTTGGAATGAGCGCGGGAATCGCGTCCATGAAAAATGCAAACTCCTGATCGCTCAGTTGAGGAAGCGGCGGATCAAAGCTTGTCAGTTGCCAACGCACGTAAGCGTCGACGAACGGATTGGGATGCGTACGAACGAGAATCGCTTGCGTCAGATCATCTTGCGGAATCTGATGCTCAAATCGCTTCGCGAAATCCGGACTGAGCGTCGGAAGCAATTCGTTCTTTTGCGCTTCGAGGGCTTCTTCGATGAGAAGGCGGCGCGCTTCACGAATGTGCTGGTGTTTGCCGGGCGCTTGCGCCTGATCGGTCGTTGCCGATTCGACGTTGTCGATGGCAGTCAAGTTGACCAGAAACGCGCACGCAAACACAGCCATTTTCAATGAAGCGCTGCGCTGCTTCGCGAAGTTCATCATGATGGCATTATCGACTCAATCGCGCAATGATGTTGGTACGACGAGGGGGCTGCGGTTGCTGAATACTGGGGCGAAAAAAACTCGGCCGCCGCGTGACGAGCACGCAGGCGGCCGGGAAAGGGGGATCAAGTTTGAGGCCTCTTGTCTTGGGCCGGGACAATTGTACCAGAAAGAGTCTACCAGGCAAAGTGGGCAAATGCTTTATTTGCCTCGGCCATTCTATGGGTATTTCCGCGGGTCGTCATAGCCTTGCCCTCCCCTCGGGCAGCGTCGTAAAGCTCTCTGGCCAGCCGCCGATGCATGGGTTTGCCCTTGTCGTCCCGTGCGGCGGTAATGATCCACCGGAACGCTAAACTCTGCTGCCTACGGTTAGTTACGGCCATCGGGACCTGGTAATTGGCCCCGCCGACTCGCTTGGAACGCACTTCCACCCCCGGCTTGACGTTGTCAATCGCCTGACGGAAAACCTCAATGGCCGTTTCTGGGGCTCCTTCGGGCTTTTCTTTGTCCAAACGGGTCTGGATTTCGTCCAAAGCGGCGTACACCACCCGTTGAGCGACGGCTTTCTTACCAGCGTACATGACGCAGTTGATGAATTTCGCCAAAACCTTGTCGTTGAAACGGGGGTCGGGACGAAGCTGCTGCTCGGAGTTGGTGATTCTGCCTGCCATATTCGATTCGGTCTCC
>CBDUST010000144.1:0-10570 GCA_965369945.1 uncultured bacterium
CACGTGCGCATGGACGGTCGGCCGATCGATCTGCGCGTCTCCACCATGCCGGGGAAGTTCGGCGAGAAGGTCGTGATTCGAATCATCGACAACCGAAACGCGATCGTGTCGTTGGATAAGCTCGGCTTCGCAGCGCCGATGCTGGAGGCTTGGAAGGAAATCGTCCGCCAGCCCAACGGTGTCGTGCTCGTTACGGGGCCGACCGGGTCGGGCAAATCGACGACCCTCTATTCCGTGCTGAACCTACTGAACTCGGATGAGCGCAACATCTGCACGGTTGAGGATCCAATCGAAGCGAACATCCCCGGGATTAACCAGTCGCAGGTCAATGAGAAAGCCGGGTTCAGCTTCGCACTCGCTCTGCGATCAATGTTGCGTCAAGACCCCGACATTCTGATGGTCGGCGAGGTCCGTGATGGCGAGACTGCCGCCACGGCGATCCAGGCGGCGTTGACCGGGCATCTGGTGTTCTCGACGCTCCATACCAACGACGGGCCCAGCGCTGTGACTCGCCTTGTCAACATCGGGATCGAGCCGTACTTAGTGGCAGCCACCTTGCGTGGAGTTCTTGCGCAGCGTTTGGTGCGGAAGATTTGCCCACATTGTAAAGAGACTTACGAACCCGAGGCAGTCATCCGCGAAGCGGTCGAGGAGTACTGCGGTCCATTCGAAAGCCTTTCTCAAGGGCAAGGATGCAGTCGGTGCCGTGGAACGGGTTTCGCCGGGCGAATCGGCATCTTCGAGCTGCTCGTTCCCGACGAGGAGCTTCTGACCGCAGTCGCCCGCGGGGCGAACCTCCAGGAGCTTCGAACCATCCTCGCCAAGAGCGGCTTTGGAACATTGCGCGCGGACGGCATGGAGAAGGTCAAGGGTGGATTGACCACCGCTGAAGAAGTGTTCTACGTCACAAGCATGTGACGCTAACGTGAGAATTACTCGTCGATGTCAACCGAGAGCACCTACAGCTACAAGGCCCGTGACAAGACCGGCGCGATCGTGACCGGCACATTGGTCGCATCGAGTCCGGATGAGGTGAACGCGCGCCTCCGCGCTGAGGGTAAGTTCGTCTTCGATGTTGACGCCAACCCCATGCGAGTCGATGCAACGATCGAGCGCAAGCAAATCCTGCGCGCCGAAGCGGCCAAGCGTGTCAAGCGCGAGGATGTGATCGCGTTCTGTCAGCAGTTATCCGTGATGCTCGAGACAGGCGTACCGCTGGCTGAGGCGATGGAAGCCTTCAGCCAGCAAACGCCCAGCCGAGACTTCCGTGAAGTCCTGCTTGTTTTGCAAGATGATGTCCATGCCGGCGAATCACTGTCAACATCGATGACGAAATGGCCGGGCATCTTTCCCTCGATGATGATCAGCCTAATGCGAGCGTCCGAGGCGTCCGGAACCATGGCCATGATGCTCGGGCGAGTTGGCGAATACCTGTCCAAGGAACGACAGACAGCCCGACAAGTGCGAGGTGCGCTCGCCTATCCGGTCTTCATGATGACCTGCGGCCTCGTGATGACGATCTTCCTTATGTCCTTCGTGCTCCCTCGATTTGCTGAGATATACGGCGAGCGCGCAGCGTCGCTGCCGACGCCGACAAAGCTGCTACTCGGGATCAGTAATTTTGCGACCACGCAGTATATGTGGTATGGGCCCATAGGCATTGTCGTCGTCATCGCGGTCATTGTTTGGCTCAAGGCGCCGTCGGGTAGGCGGGTTGCTGATTGGGTTCGACTCTACATGCCGGGGTTGCGCGGCATGTATCGACAACTGTATATCACCCGCGCCGCTCGCACGATGTCCACGCTCATGGGGACCGGCGTCAATGTGCTTGATGTCATTGAGATTTGCCGTGGCGTGACGAATAACTGCTATTACGATCGGCTCTGGGATACTATGGCTGACGAAGTGCGAAACGGTCGCCAAATGAGTGACGCCGTTTTTCAATACAAGTTCGTTGGCCCCAATGTGGCCTCGATGATCTCGGCCGGTGAGCGATCAGGTCGCCTACCCGAGGTCATGGACCGCATCTCTCAATTCAGTCAGGACGAACTGGACGCTTCGGTGCGACAGGTTACCGCGTACATCGAGCCGGTGATGATCATCCTCATGGGTGTGGTGATCGGCTCGGTCGCTTTGGCGTTGCTCCTACCCATCTTCAGCATGGGCAGGGTGATGGCCGGCGGGTAGTGGTGGAAGGCATCAAGGCATCATGGGATCGAGGCAATGATGTTTAGCCGTAGGGCTTGACCCTACGGAGGCACAACCCATCGTCGCGCTCAACAATATATGATCGTACCATGGCGCCTGCGTCTCGCGATTATCAGGCCGTGATTGATCAATTGAAGCAGACCGGCTCACACGATCAACGCATGCGCAAAGTCGTTGACGCGCTGTGGTCGTCCTTTAACACTCTTGGTTATTCCTGGGTCGGCTTCTATATCGATCAACCGAGCCAACTCGACGATGTAAGGCTCATGCTTGGACCGTGCCGTGACAAACCGGCGTGTTCACCCATCGGCTTGCATGGTGTGTGTGGCCAAGCGATGCGCTCCAAGAAACCGCGCGTCGTTGAAGATATCAACGAACTTGGCGAGAACTACATCGCGTGTGATCCGCGCGACCGCGCGGAAATCGTTATCCCGTGTATTGACGACGATGGCACCTGTTGGGGCGTGCTCGACGTTGATTCGTGGGAGATCGGCGCGTTTGATGAATCCGATGAGCAAGGATTGCTCGCAGTGCTCGAAGCGGCCGGGCTCACGCGGGATCCTTCATAGCCGCTGATGTATATCTGCGGGCTCCGGTGATCATACTTCGCACACGCGCACGTCCTTGAGTTCACCTTCGACGGTCGTTCGTCCATTCCATGTATTGATCTTCGGCTCAATGACCGCGTCCAGGCGCATGCCCGTTGCAAGATCAGCCGCCAACGCGCCCGCGCCCCACCAAACAGTTCTCACGACGGATCGCCCACGCCCATGATCCTGGTGCAGTCGCAGCGTCAGGTGCCGACCGTTGCCGCCGATCTGACGCGGTGCATCAGCGATTGTTGCCCGCTCGATGCGCAGCGCCGGACGAGGGTTTGATCGACCGAACGGTGATAGGGCAGCGATGCGCTTGACCGACTCAACATCAAGCTCGACAAGTGTCGCATCACAATCGATTCCAACAGCAGGCGTAAGTTGCTCAGCGTTGATGTGAGCATTGGCGTACTCGACGAACGCCTCAGTGAAGGCGGGGAGATTCGCCGTGGCGATGGAGAGTCCAGCTGCGCCGTCATGCCCGCCGAAAGTCAACAGATGATCCGAACACGCGCTCAGTGCGTCGTGCATCGAGAATCCGTCGATGCTGCGCGCCGATCCTTTACAAATATCACCCTCTCGTTGAAGCAGGATCGTGGGCCGACCAAAACGATCGACAAGCCTTGAACACACCACGCCGATCACCCCGCGATGCCATGACTCATCCGCTAAGACGATTGCGCGATGATCATCAGTGGTCATTCCCAGATCTTCCGCTCTCTGTAGCGCGTGGTTACATACCGTCCGCTCCGTATTCTGCCGCTGCCTGTTGAGTTGCGTGAGTTGATCTGCGATCGCAGCCGCTTCTTCAGCCGAGGCCGTCGTGAGCATACGCAGGGCTTCTTCAGCATGACCCATTCGCCCACAAGCGTTGAGTCGTGGTCCGAGCACGAACCCAACTTTCTCTGAGTCGATCTTTTCGTCCATCAAGCCCGAAGCCTCGATGAGGGCGCGCAGCCCAACGATGGGCGTTTGCTTCATCCAGCGCAGGCCGAATGTTGCGATCACGCGGTTCTCGTCCACCAACGGCACGACATCCGCGATCGTCCCCAACGCCGCCAACGGCAACATGTCAAGGAGCGTCCGTTGCAGTGATTCACCGACCCGCTTCGATCCGCACCAAATCGTGGCGAACAACCACGCGAGCTTATACGCAACACCCGCCCCGCAAAGTTCGCCGAACGGGTACTTACTATCAGGGAGAGATGGGTGAACGATCGCAAACGCCTCGGGCAGCGCATCGGCATCCGCCGGCGGTCGATGGTGGTCGGTGATGATCAGGTCCAGGCCGATCTCGCGCGCGATGCGGGCCGGCTCCCTCGCAGTGATGCCGCAATCGACCGAGATCACCAGTTCGGCCCCGTCCGATCTCAATTGACACAGTGCCTCGCCGCTGAGGCCGTAGCCTTCGTCCAGTCGGTGCGGCACATAGGTCCGAACGTCCGCCTCCGGCGCGACCGCTTTGACGATGTAATAAAGGATCGCGCTGGCGGTAATCCCATCGACGTCGTAGTCGCCATAGATCACGATGCGCTGTTGGCCACGCACCGCCTGGACGAGTCGCGCCGCTGCCCGCTCGATGTTTGGAAGCAGACCCGGATCGTGCAGATCAGTAAGTTTCGGCTCACAGAACCGGCGAACCGCGTCCTGGCCGGTCAATCCGCGAGATCGGAGGACGCGCTGAACGATCGATGAAGGGCCGGACTCAGCTTGTTCCGGGGGGGCGCGATAAATCCATCGTCGAGTCAACCCTCGCACGACTGCGGACGATACGCTTTGTGGCCGTGACTCGCCACTGCCCGGCATTGCCTTGACCTAATTCCGGGGGCGGGGGCTTTTCGGTTTGGTTGATTCACGCCATACTGTTCGCTCGTTATCGTGACATCGGAGATGATCAATGCCTCGACGTTTTGAAAGTGTGCTGCTGTTTGGGGCTCCAGGCGTAGGCAAAGGAACCCAAGGCAAGCTCCTTGGGCAAGTCCCAGGCTTCTACCATCTCGCCACCGGCGATATATTCCGTTCACTCGATAAGGCATCCGAGCTGGGCAAGAAATTCTTGGAGTACTCCTCGCAGGGGTTGCTCGTCCCCGATGAATTCACGATCCGAGCGTGGCAGGGGTATATGCAGGAAAGGATCGACGCGCAAGATTTTCGGCCCGGAGCCGACCTGCTCGTATTAGACGGCATCCCGCGCAACGTGAACCAAGCGAAGATCGTCGATGAGCATATCGAAGTGCTGCGGATCGTCCATCTGAAGGCGCCGAACATTGACGAGATGGTGCAGCGAATGAAAAAACGCGCCGAGACGGAGGGACGAATCGACGATGCGGACGAATCGGTGATCCGCAAGCGCTTTGAGGTGTACGATGAAGAAACCGCCCCTGTGTTAGGTCACTACGATGCGCATCTGATCAGCGACGTGATTGCCGTCGGTACGCCGGCCGAAGTGTTGCTGCACGTCCTTCAAGCAGTCGTGCCGATCTATCGTGACAAGTTCGGCAACCCGCTGGGGTGAGATATCAGTCTTATCCCCCTCGCCCTTTGGGAGAGGGGTTAGGGGTGAGGGTTCTTTTTCTGCAAGACAACCGTGGGTGCCACTGACAGCGACCGAAGGGAGTCGTCAGTGCTATCGCAAGAACCGCGCCGAGCACGCACGACTCCCTCGCCTTCGGCTCCCTTGCTGTGCGTGGCACCCGCGGATCCTGCCAAACACTCGCAACGATCCGTTGCACAGTCTCCCGCAAAGCCGCGAGCCTGAGGCTAGCGCGAGAAGCTTAGCAGTGTCGTGCTCTCGGCAACGGCCCAAGATCAGGCTCGACGAACTTCGTCTTCGCATCCGGATGCATTCGTTGGTCAGGGGTGTAATACAAACGCGTGAGGTTTAGCCGAAGGATTTGCCCCTGCGGGGCGCTCAAACCTGTACTCAGTCTCCACCAGACAGATCCGAAGCTTGTACTTCTCGTACCACTTCTCTCGGCCCTGCGCCTGAGCGATCTTGTGCTCAGCTTGTTCCCGCCAATTCCGAATCGCCTCCAGGCTCTCCCAATAGGAGACCGTCATCCCGAAGCCGTCCTCGCTGTGCATCGTTTCCACACCCAAAAAACCCGGCTGCTTGGCGGCCAATTCCCACATGCGATCCGCCATCGCTCCGTAGCCGTCGGCATCCTCACCGGTTCGCTGTGACGAGAAGACGACCGCGTAATACGGGGGGTTTGGTGTTTGGGCGAGTTTGCTCATCAATATGATCATATGCCTGGCGCAGCCCGCTTAAGCGGGCCGCGCCTAAGTGCCCGCTGCGCTTCGACCGATATCACCGCTACGCATATAATGCGTTGTTCACTAATGCCTAGTGCCCAATGCCTAGTGCCTTTTCTTCTTTGACAACTGGGGCCGAATTGGATTCGACCGGACAGGGAAGGCTTGTTGCTGCGCGTCGTGGAGCATCCTTGCCACGTAAAAAGGATGCAAATTAATAATTGCTGACACTCAGTTAGCACTCGCCGCGTAATTGCGGTGACGATCGTCAGCTTGACGCCCGATACGGCTGGCGATCGACGATCATCGGGCTGGCTCCAATGGGCCGGCATACTTCGGCGGAGCGAGACACTTGTATGCCATGGTTCTTTAGGAGGCTGTCGTTAGTCGCCTACTGAACCGAGATTAAATAACGACTACACGTGTAGACGCGGCTTGCTGACTGTTTCGGCACGGGGGTTCGATTCCCCCCGGCTCCACTCTTATGTCGCTGTTGCCCCGTGGTGCCAGCATGCGACGGATCGTGCTTTTCGTGACTGTAAACGGGGAGTTGGGGCATTCTGCCACTCTCCCCTGAAGGGTCAGCCGGGGACGGTTTTTGCCCACTCGTGCCCGCAGTTTGTGCGTCTAATTGTGCGTCATCCAAGAGGTGAGGAAGTAGACCGACGGCCGGGGCTGTCGGAAGGGCGTTGACGTCAGCGTAGGTCAGTGCCGTGAGGCGCGGATCGCGATGCCGCATCAGTTCCATTGTGATACGGGGGGCCACACCGGCTCGGTGCAGATTGGTGGCGAACGTGTGCCGGAGAGCGTGGAAGTCCACCTTCCGGCTGGATCCATCGACCTTCGCGATTCCGGCACGCTCCAGTTCACGTGCGAGCGTGTGGTGTGAAGGCATCGTCGGGAAGACGGCGGCAGCTGGATCGCACGGCGAGGGGCGGGCTGCATCCAGCTCCCTGGCGAGTTCGCCGGTAAGCCAAATGAGGGCGTCCTTTCGGTTTTTCGTCGTCGAAGCCCGGACTCGGACGTACGGCCTAGATCCTTCAAGGACGACATCGCGCCAGACCAGCTGCCGGAGTTCGCCGCGCCTGAGTCCCGTATGTACGGCCGTCAAGTACAGCGGTCGCCTTGGCCCTGCTACCTTCAGGAGTCGCCGCATTTCCTCGTCGGTGAACGCCCGACGCTCTACTGATCGACGTCCGCGTGTCTCAGCCTTGGAAACGCCCTCGAGCGGATTCTCAAGGATCCGTCCTGATCGCCTCAGCCACTCGAGCAGCGACTTCGGGGCATCGAGATAGTCATTCAGGGTCTTTGGCGACTTGATCTGACCCGCTCTCCAGTCGATGAACGACGCGGTTGTCACATCTCTGACGTGTTCCCAGCCACACACAGCGATCAGACTCTCGATACGGCTTCGGACGTGTCGCACATACTCCGATGACCGCCCTCGCGCCTCGAGATCAGCCACGAAGGCGTCCAGATGGTCACTGAGGGTCGAGGTCGCCGCCTCGCGAAGAGGAACGGGGGCGCGAATACCGGCACGCTCCAGCTCCTTCTCGCGGACAATCTCCGTGAGACGCTTCTCAGCGACCCGCTTCTCCGTGGTCCGAAGAGACAGCCGGGCCACTGTCGTATCGCCGTCGAGCCGGTACTGCCCCCACCAGATTCGGCTCACGACTCGCTTACCATTTCGACGACGCGATGGCTTGAATACATGTTGGATCATTTACATTCTCCCGCAAGGATTTTATCTCGAAGTTACACGTAGTATCGCATCAGATTGTTCCTGGCGCAAGTCTGAAATAAGCTTCATCGAGTTCCACCGCGCTTGATCAGTTGCTGGACAGATCTTTTGTTGACGCGGACACATCGGCCTATGTTTACTCGTGCTAATTCACCGGCGGCGATGAGCCGCCAGCAGGTCCGCGCACTCACATTCAATGCTGCTGCCGCCTGGGGGACAGTGAGGAGCTGACGCATCCCGTCGCCATCGACATTCGGATTGGGCCCCTGCGGTTTCCATGCATCCATAGCGATGCCCGGGTCCGCGTCAGCGGGGCTCGTGGGCATGGGGTCTCTGCCGCAGTCCTCACTTCTCTGCTCGAAGAGGCTCTGCGTCGGATCGAGGCTCTGCTTGGGCCTCCGTCGCCTTGGCGTCAAGCGGTCCGACTTGTCCTCATTCCACGCGGTCATGTCCACTCAGCCTTCCGAGAAAGAAGCCACACCGATCGTTTGCCGCCGACCTCCGCCTTCTGAAACCTGCGCGCCTCAACATCTTTTGTCGTCCTCTCACTCCACAGCCCCACCCGGCCACCGTCGAGTGGTCGCAGCGCCACCCCTCGGCAAGTGCCTTGACGCTGATAGAGCGTCTCGATCGGGTTGTCTGGTCTGCTGCTGTCATTTTTCTTGCCGACGCCGACGGATCCTCTCCCACATGACACGCGACGGACTGCCCGCCTCGACCCACGCGCGCACCTCCATTGCGCGCCAGCGCACGCAGCGCCCGAGCCGAACAGGAGCCGGCAACTCTCCGCGGGCTTGGAGCGTGTATAGATGTCGTTCCGAAACACGGAGAAGCCTGGCCACCTCACGGGCAGAAAGAAGTAGACTTTCACCTCCACGTTGAGAAGGGTCTCGATTCATCATTCCCGGCCTCCGTTCGATTCCCTGATGCGCTCGCGCACGCATCTGAAAATTGTCTGCAGTCTCCTGCGGTGAAGTTCAGTTGTTCGCCGTTGCAAGCACCGCCGATTGCGCTCATGCGCGGGCTTCATTAACCAACGATCCCACTACACAACACACCCACTGCTTCCATGCACCCATGCTCCAACGCACCACCCAAAAACCCCTGGCCCACCCTGAGCAGGGCCAGTTCCCTCTCGCCTCTGCAGCGCTGTGCTGCTCCTGACGAGGGGAAAAACCCCGCCCCCATCCACGGCGAGGAACGCTCCTCGCCCGGCCGGGAGCGCCGCTCACGCGCCGTCCACTGCCTTCTTCTCGCGCCTCGAGAAGGACGCCTCTTCCGGCGACTCGGCCTCGACGAGTTCGTCCGGCAGCTCCATTCCCTCGCACGCGGGACACAATCCCGTGTCGCCTGCGGGCAGGAACTCGCCGCAGATGCAGGTCTCGAATTCGTTTTCGCCCATGCAATCACCTCCGAGGCCTCCTTGTGAGCGCGCGGCCGAAAGCCGTTGCGGTCGAGGGGGTCGCAGACCGCAAGGGGCGTTACGCCGCCAGCGGTTTCACGGGGAGGTGTTTTGCGCCCCGGCGAAACCCCCCAGCGCGGCGGCGGGCCACGGCCCGCAGGCTTGCTCCTTGAAAAAGCCCCTCCCATCACGCTCCCTCCCGCTGGAACCGGTCGACGATCCCCCGCCAGTTGAATCCCGCCTTCAGCGCGGTCTCGGCGTCGTAGATCAGGATCTTGGCGAGCAGTCGTGCGGCCTCCTCTTCCGACGTCCCCTCGCGCGCGAGCCGCACGCGCAGCGCGTTCTCGAGGGACCGCACCTTGCTGCGCTCGATCGTGATCATCACGACCCCGTCCACCTCCGCTACCTCTCCCAGGCGGAGCAGGCGCTCGGCCTCGTAGCCGACGCTGTTTGTTGAGCAGATCTGCAGTGGGATGCGCAGGCCGTCGCGCGTCTTTGCCAGCGAGTCGTACCGCACGTCGTTGAAGGCGCCGGCTCGCGTGAGGCTGATGCGCGGATCACTGATGCTCCACGCACGCTCCGAGCGCTTCAGCCCGACTCGATGCATGGTTCCGCCCTCCTCCCGGATGGTTGGGAAGCCGAGCCGCGCGGCTGATGTGTTGCCCTTGTCGGTGAAGTCGTAGAATTCTTGCTTCCTGATTGTCCCCGCGCGGCGGATGAGCCCGTACTGGAAGAGCAGCTTCTTGCCGCGGTAGTGCTTGTGCCGATCGATGCCGAGCCGCTCCTCCCGCTCTTCGTTCGTCTCCCATGGCCGCGTCCAGATGGCGCGCGCGATCTCAATGGCGCAACGCGTGAGCGGCTCCGCGTCTTGAGCTGGTGGTTCTCCCGTTGACAGACCGCCCGCCTCCACGACGCCCACCAAGGGCACGCGCGGGACCACGAACGGGGTCAGCTCCGCGATCGACCGCTCGATCACCGCCTCCACCCCCGCGATCGCGACCTCGCCTTCGAGGTCGCCGACCATCACCGAGCCCGGCTGCACGCGCACGCGGAACGGCACGCATATCCGATCACCCCCTAACCGGACAATCGCCGTCCCCGTCGGCAGGTGGGGCAGCTCCTCTGCCTGCTGGCGGGTGAGCCCCAGTAGGTCGGAGACCGCATGCGACTCCGGCGGCGAACAGCGGAAGCCGAGACGGAAACGGAGCGACGCGGCAACCGCCCGGGATATTTCAGACGGCACCTGCTCGCAGGTCAGCAGCGTGAGGTTGAGGGCTCGGAGTTTGTTTACGAGCTCCTCGAACGGGGGGAGCTCAGCGGCGTCGCGCGCCCGGATGAGCGACCGGGCCTCGTCGCACACGATCATGATCG
>CBDUST010000145.1:0-10497 GCA_965369945.1 uncultured bacterium
GACGTCGAGTCCGGCAAGCAGTTCTCCGAGGCGATCATCAAGTATCCGAAACTGTTTGGGCCGCTGTACGTGAATATGGTCCGTGCTTCGGAAATGTCCGGCTCGTTCGCCAGAATGCTCGACCGCATCGCCGGCTACGTGGCGCAGCAGCTAGAAACGCGCAAGATGGTCATCGGCGCCAGCATCTATCCGGGCATCATCGGCACGATGGCCATTGGCGTCACGGTGTTCCTGCTGATCTTCGTACTCCCGAAGTTCGCCACCGTCTTCCAGGGCAAGGAAGACGTCCTGCCCTGGCCCACAACCTTCCTCTTGGCGCTGTCGGATTGGGCCGTCAAGTACTGGTGGACGGTTCTGCTCGGAGCCGCGGGTGTCATCGGCGGATTCCTCGCCTTCATTCGAACGCAGATCGGCCGCCTGTGGTGGGACACGACCAGACTTACCGTCCCACTGTTCAAACGGATGTTTCGAGCGCTGTATATCAGCCGGTCGCTGCAAACGATGGGTGAGCTGCTCAATGCCGGCGTTCCCATGCTGGACACCTTGGCCATCACCGGCGATGTGTCGGGCAACATTCTGTACAAGAAGCTATGGCGTGGTGTCTACGCCGCCGTGAAGCAGGGCAAGAAGATTCAGACCCAGTTGAACAAGTCGACGCTGCTGCCGAAGTCGGTGATCCAGATGCTGGCCGCGGGCGAGGAGTCCGGGCGGTTGGCCGAGGTGCTCGACGAAGTCTCGGTCTTCTATTCCAAGGCCCTGCACGACGCGATCAAAGCTGTGACCAGCATGATCGAGCCGATCATGATCATCCTGATGGGAACGGTCGTCGGCTTCATCGCCATGGCGATCATCCTGCCCATCTTCAAGATGAGTTCGCTCGTTTCATGATGATTCGATACACCCGGAGGCGTGAAGGAAGTGGGAGAATGACCTTCACTGCATTGCAACGACACGGGAAGGCGACGGCGCGCGTACGTTCGACCGGAAGTAAACGGTTGCCGACGGTGCGACCTCGGTATCGCCACGGCTTCACGCTGATCGAGACAGCCCTCGCCACGGTCATTGTGGGCGTAGGTGTCTTGGCTATCGTCTCGGCGCAACAGGCCTTCCACATCAAGAACAACTGGTCCACTCATGCCAGCACGGCCACGCTCTTGGGCAACGAGATTCGCGAGATGACGTTGAGTCTCCCGCGTCACGACCCTGTCAACGGCCTTGCGTACTGGGGCTCAGAACCCAACGAGCTCTGGATCGGAGACTTCGACGACGTCGACGACTTCGACGGCGACGGCAACGGCTTGATCTTCTCAGCCCAACTGGGCAACGGCCCGGTCAACGCGCGACGCGAAGTCATCGCGAACATGCCCGGCTGGACCCAGATCGTGCAAGTGTACAACATTGATCCATTCAATATCACCAGTATCCAGCCGGATGGAACGACCGACTTGCTCCGGGTGGAGGTCGTCGTGACGTATCAAGCGCCAATGGATGCGACCCCGAGAGAGATGACGCGCGTGAGCTGGATTACCCCGAACTGATTCGAACTTTGACCGCGGTTCACCAGGCCGCGATCGCGTAAGGATCCTCGCAATCGTTGGAGGCGCGGAGGAAGCGCAATGAACCGACATGATGCCACCGTATTGATGACCGACCGGCAAGGAAGGTGCTCGCCCAGCCGCCTGGTGCGACGCCGTCGTGGTGTCTCATCCGTCTTGGCGATGATGTTTATGGTGATCTTCAGCTCGCTGGCTGCCGTCATGGCTGTCGTGGCGCAAGGGAACCTGCGCACCGCCGACTCAGCGATGAAGGTGTCACGGGCGATGAGCGCCGCCGAAACAGGACTGATCTTCGCCGGCCGGCGCCTCGGCTCCGAGTCAAGCCGGTTCGTGGTTGAGAAAGGTGTCGTGACTGATACCTTCGGTCACGATCTGTGGCTCGGCACGTACAACGTCGGCGTGGACGGTGCGGTCGATGTGCTTCCACCGGTCGGTTATGCGGAGAATCCACCGGCCGTCGGCGTTGCTGAAGCCGTGCGCAACGCGCACCTGGCGGATGTCCATTGGGTTCTCATCGACGCCGGCGATGCGGCTTTGCCCGAGATCGACGGTTTCGGGACCCTCCGGGTTCGACCGATCGCCCTGACCAGTGATGGAGCCGGCGCGCCAAACCCCCTCGGCCCCTATTTCCGACTCAAATACGAATTGGTCGCCAACGCGCCGTTTGTTCGCGTGACCGCACAAGGTGTGGACGGTGAGATTACCCGCACGATCCAGATGGATTTCCGCATCACGAAGAACATCGAATACGCGATCCTTAGCCCAAATCGAATCATGATCGGCAAGAATGTGCGGGTAGAAGGACCGCTGGGGTCGCGCTTTGGCATTGTCGCTGGCGAACTCGACACGGTGAACGGCGATCCGTTGGTCATGCGGAGCGACTTTTACTACCTCGATCCCGCGCTCACAGCCGTTCTCGATCTGTTCTATTCGAGGGTCGCGGATTTTGACGTAGACGGCGACGCACGCCTCCGCCCCGACCATCCGGTTGAAGGCCCGGGCTTAGCGGGCGCGCCTGCTCTGGTCGACTACGACGGCGACGAGTATGTCGATGACTTCGACCTCTTCCTGGCTTTCTACGATACCAACGGCGACGGCATGGTCGTGTACGACGCGGCACTGGCCGCCGCGGCCGGTCACGGCGGTTTGGCCGAAGAGTTCACCGATGACAATCAGTTGTCGCGACTCATAGACGAGGTGTATCCCGATCGGGATGGCGACGGCGAAGAAACTCTCAGCGACACCATGCTGGGTTATGAAGATGGAATCCTCGATGGCAACGACCTGTACGCGAAAGTGCATGGCGGGTTGATGTTCGCCATCGTACAGAACGACTGGGATGTCGCTAACGGCGCGAGCTATCAGACGATCGTCCAGGGTCCGGGCCTTGTGGACCTTGATGAAGCCCCGGTGCGCTTCGAAGTGTCCGATCAAGAGCTGCGAGAAATAACCACAGCGATGTTCTCAGACTCTCAAACCTGGTTCGACGCAGAAGCGGGCGGCGTGTTCGGCGACGACACCTTTGGTCAGGTTCAGGCCGGCATTGGCGCCGGAGGTATCTATACTCCAACCGGCGCCGCACCGTGGGAGGACGTCCCCTACGGCGCCGGAGCAGCCGGCGGCGCGCCGTACGATTATTACCAACGCCCGATCTATGAGAACATGACGTTCACCGATGTGCGAATTCCCATCGGCAACAACGGGCTGTTCGAGAACTGCACGTTCATCGGCGTGACGTATATCGAGACGGAAACCGACTGCGCACACATGAACTGGAACTACGCGGGCGCTAAACAGCGCGTCGAGGATCCGCCGGGATCCGGTAACTTTACCTACCCGATCAAGTTCCCAGGTCTCCAGGCCGAGTTGACTGATGGAACGCCGGTCCCGGAATCTCGCGACTTCTCCAACAGTCTCCGCTTCAACAACTGCACCTTCCTCGGTTCGATCGCAGGCGACAGGCCGGATGAATACACACACTGGCGCAACAAGGTGCAGATCACCGGCCAGACGAGGTTCTATATCGATTCGGAGGATCCGGATCTCCTCGAAGAGATTGACGACGGAGTTGTGGGCGCCTTGGGCTGGCAGAACACGCTCGAGGGTATGGACGCGGCCGACGTCGTGGAGCTCAGCAAGAGCTCGTTGCTGATGGCAGGCTGGTCGGTTGACGTGGGTAACTTCACCAACGATCAGAATGCCGATCCTGATCTGACGCCCAAGGTCAAACTCAAGGGGACCATCATTGCCGGCATTCTGGATATTCGAGGCACGGCTGACGTATTCGGCACGTTACTGATGACCTTCCGCCCGACCTCGGGTGCCGGTCCGCTGTTCTATGGCGGTCTGCCCGATGCGTTCAATACGACGATCGGGTATTTCGGTCCGTCCGACGGCGACGGCGAAGGTGTTGACGATCCCGCCTTTGGATTCGGCGAAATCACGCTCCGGTACGATCCCAATGCCATGCTCCCGGATGGGATTCCCTGGCCCATACAGATCAACTCCGAGCCGCTGACTTATGTGGAAGGAGGTTCGATGTGAACCAACGCACCATCGCACCCAATCGAGCCGGCCGATCGCGCCGCAACCACCGACGGGGCTTCAACCTCGTCGAGCTGTTGATCGCCTTGGCGATCACCGCAGCGCTTCTCAGCGCCACCATGATGGCGCTCCATGCCTCGTTCAATGCCTACCAGTCGACCACCGAGGTTGCCTCGACGCACACCATTAGTCGTCTGGTCATGAACCGCATGCTGACCTTGCTGCGCACAGGTCAGGACTTTGGGCCGGCCCCGGCTGACCCGATGGATTCGATCGTCGACAGCAACTACATTGAGTTCTTCACCGACGACGGGCAGCTCATAAGCCTGGATTGGGTGGCCGCAGACCAAACGCTGTATGTCGTGCTCACGGACGAATTCGACGTCGAGACGACCTACCCACTCCTGGAAGGCGTCACGGACTGTAGCTTCACTCTTGAGTACGAGCTGGGGTACAAGCTCCACCGCGCAACCATCGACATGACGATCGTGCCTGATGACAACATGAGCGTTTCGCTTGATGGCACGAACGAACGGGTGATCCGGCTGGTCGCTTCGGCCATGCCCAGAATGATCGCCTACGAATAACGCCCCCAGATCAACGCGACTTTCGTAACCCTTGCCGTGCCTATTCCACAAAAGCGTGGCGGGGGTTATTTTTCTATATACGTCGCGCAGCAGCCGGGCGCTTCAGTCACACTGACTTGTCGTAGCGCAACGCCCTGGGGCAACCTGACGATCATCTGCTGGGCGATGTATTGCGCAACGTGCTCGGCGGTTGGGTTCAGTTGATCAAAAGGTGCGATCGCGTTCAGATCGCCGTCGTCAAATCGCTCGACAATCTCGCCAAGACCGCGCTCCAGTAGGTGGAAATCGCAGAGCAATCCGTCCCCGTCGAGCTGCGCTCCGGCCACGATCACCGTCACATGCCAGGTATGACGGTGTGTCGCCTCGCGCACACCCGCCATGGTGATCGCATGCGCAGCGACAAAGTCACGTTCAATGCTCAACTCGTACATCGCGGTCGCAGTATAGATCAGCGGTGCGGGTGTATCCGCAACTAGGTTCTGTCTGAGGGATCAAAAGAGTGCACTCCATTCTTGGTGGGACGGGCTTCCAGCCCGTCGCCTTCACTCTCACAAACGGGCGAAGTGCCCGGCCCACCATTCGTCAGACAGAACCTCGGCCACCAAACCGCTATCCTTGGGGTCAATGAGTGGATCAGTTCACGATGCTCCGTTGATGCTTTCGGTGTCCGGCATACGCGGGATCGTGGGCAAGACCATGACGCCAAGCGTCGCTGTAGATTTTGCAGCCGCGTTCGGCTCCTTTGTCCGCCAGAACACCGGTGATGATGATCCGCTGATCTGTGTCGGGCGTGATAGTCGACCATCAGGAAAACTGCTGGCGGACTCGGTCGCGGCAGGCTTGGCGTCGGTCGGGGCTCGGGTAATCGATCTCGGTGTGGTCGCCACGCCGACGGTGGGCGTGATGATCGCCGCTCACCGCGCTGCCGGTGGAATGATCGTCACCGCCTCGCATAACCCGGTTCAGTGGAACGGCCTGAAATTCCTGACCGCCGACGGAGCAGCTCCCCCACCAGCGCAGATCAACGAGATTATTCGCCGATTCGAACAACAGGACTTCGACTCGCAGGTAGACGCATCAAGCGAGCAGATTGCAAGCGATGACTCTGGAAATGAAACGCACGTCGGGCTTGTCCTGGCGAATATCGATCCCGAGCCGATTCGCGCCGCTAACCTCAAGGTTGTTCTGGACTCGGTGAACGGTGCGGGATGTGTTTCGGGTCGGATGTTGTTGGAACAGCTCGGCTGCGAAGTCGTTCATATCAACAGCGAACCGACGGGAATGTTCGCCCATACACCGGAGCCGTTGAAAGAGAATCTCGTCGAATTGGCGCAGGTTACGGCGACGCAACAAGCCGCTTGCGGCTTCGCGCAAGACCCCGACGCCGATCGTCTCGCAATCATCGACGAAACCGGCTCATACATCGGCGAGGAATACACGCTCGTCCTCGCAGCCAAGCGCGTACTTGATCTTCAAGGCGGCCAACCGATCGCTGCGAATCTTTCGACGAGTCGCATGATCGATGACGTAGCGGCGCAGTATCCCGGGGCAAGTGTGCTGCGCACCGCAGTCGGCGAGGCGAACGTGGTTGCGGCGATGCGCGCCGAGGGAGCGTTGATCGGCGGCGAAGGCAACGGCGGCGTGGTCTTCCCGTCTGTGTGTTGGGTGCGCGACAGCCTCTCCGCGATGATGTTGGTGTTGAGTCTATTGGCCGCTGAGAAGCGAGTACTCAGTGATATCGTCTCCGAGTTGCCGCACTATGAAATGATCAAACAGAAGTTCGATCTGTCGGCCGTCGGCGGACGCGACGCGGTCGGGCCGATGATCGAGAAAGTAACCGAGGCGTTCGCTGATGAGCAAATCAATACCGCTGACGGCATTCGCATAGATTTCATCGACGGTTGGGTTCATCTGCGCCCAAGTAACACCGAGCCGATTGTGCGCTTGATCGCGGAAGCGCAGACGCAAGAGGCGGCGGAAGGATTGATAAACGGGATCGCGAGTCTCGCTGGTTTACGGTAAACTCACTCTGGAGAAAGCTCTTGTTGTAACGAGAATATCTCAACGGCTGGGAATATCCTTTCCATCATCTGGATCAGGCGATGATCGTCTGTAGCGAACCTGCCAACATAGGAAGCCGTGAAGGCATAGTGAGCATCTTCCCAATTGTTCTCGAAGTCAGCCGTCTCGCCAAGTGAATACATAATGTTGTAATAGTTGATTATCCTCCACCAGCGACAAAGCGCAGGTCGATCCGGGAAGTTACCAATGAGCGGTACCCAAGTCTTGGCCGTCAGATGTGAATCCCATTTGGTGATCTGAGTCCGTATTGGGGAAGGATCGCGTAGGAAGTCTACGAGAGCTTCCTCGGATGAGCGCAGGCCAGACAAGTCTACATCATTGACAGACGCATATTCCGTCCATTTACGAGAGCGATCCACGAATTCCGTCTTGCACTTCTCGTAGAACTCCTGGCGTTCGTCATCGGGCCACGCAAACACTCCATCTTTTGCATGGGAGCGAAGAGCTTCGGTCCATTCTTCGGAGACGATGTGGGCCGGCGAAACCAAAGTATGCGAACGTCTCTCATCCTCGATCAGATCCCAGCAGTAAAGCGATATCCACACAGTCTCGTAGTGCTTGCGAATCCATGAAACGAAACCATCGAGCTCTTTATCGCGCTTTGCTTCGGCCATCTCGTGGAAGTAAGCATCTGGAAGTACTACTTCTGCCCCAGGCGGAAGAATTTGCTCGGGTCGGCCATAACTCAGGATGTTGCGATCCACCACAACAAGTGGGCCGGTTGCTGTTTCTAGTTTCTCGTTCTCTACTCCTAGATCCACTCTGTCACCGGGCCATCTCTTGACACGGTCGCTATTCCACGCGCGTCGGAAACCCGCCGCGAAACGGCAACTCCCTTCGTAGCTTCGTGCCTTCGTGCCTCAGTGCCTTCGTGCCTTCCTTGACCGATTCATGCACCGTCCACGTGATTTCGTTGTCTTCCGACCACTCGATATGGACAGCGAAGAAACCATCGCGGTGTGACTGCACAAGTGGCCACATCACCTCGCGGTCGGTGCGCGGGATCGCCAGCTGCGCGACTTCGCCAATCGGCTTCCATTCCAGAACGCCCTCACTGAACTCCGTCCACGGCAGCGCAGCGGGATCAACGAGCGTTGTGACTTCAAACAAAAAGATCAGCCAGTGCGCTTCGAGTTGGTAGGCAGATTCCGAGACGATGCCGATCAAACGCAAATCGTCGGGCTCAATGACAAGCCCGGTCTCTTCGTGGAGTTCGCGCAGCGCACAATCGTGCGGCCCTTCGCCTGCGTCGATCTTCAGCTTGCCGCCGACGGGCGAGTACATGCCCTTGTTCGGTTCCTGAGCGCGATGCAGCAACAACACTCGATCATCGTCATCGTACAGATAGCACAGCACCGCGATCTTGTGGGGCAGCGTCACGCCGGCACCTTGGCGGGCTGAAGATTGCCCGCAGCGAGCAGGTCCTTGATCGACTGACGGACCGCATCAGTGGGCGCACACAAGGGCAGCCGAACCGTACCGGTGTCTCGGCCGAGTAGGGCCAGGGCGGTTTTGATCGGCACAGGATTGGTTTCAAGACTCAGCAACCCGCGCGACATCGCAAACAGATCGCGATGCAACTGCTGCGCCGCCTGCCAATCGTTATTGAGCATCGCATCACACAGCGCGACGATTTTCTCCGGCACCAGATTCGAGACAACGCTAATCACACCCACGCCGCCGACGGATGCGATCGGCAGTGTCAGCGAGTCATCGCCGCTGATAAGCTGAAGGTCGGTGCGCAGATTGATCTCACTGGCAAGATCCAGTGAACCCGTCGCTTCTTTGATTGCGCGGATATTCGGATGAGCCGCCAGTCGATGGATCGTGTCGCCGGTGAGCGCGACGGCCGTGCGCCCGGGAATGTTATACAGCACAATGGGAAGATCGCATGAGTCGGCGATCGCCATGAAATGTTGATACAGACCCTCTTGCGACGGCCTGTTGTAGTACGGCGTAACGTGCAGCGCGGCATCAGCGCCGACCGCATGTGAAAATCGATGCAGATGAATGGCGTAGTTTGTGTCGTTGGAACCGGCTCCGGCAATAACGGTAAGCCCGCGCGGTTTGGCCAACTCGATCACTTTCTCGACTATCGCGCGATGCTCCTCGTCGCTGAGCGTCGGCGACTCGCCCGTGGTGCCGCAGGGGACGACACCATTTACGCCGCCGGCTGCCTGGCGCTCGATGTTGTCGGCGAGGCGGTCGAAATCGACTTTCGAGCCATCGGCGACGAATGGAGTGATCAGAGCGGTATAGGCGCCTTGGAGAGTCGTCATAGCATTGCTCGCGTCAGCGGAGGCCAGATGAGATTCGTGGTCGTTGGATCAGACGGTGATAGTATCGCCTGAACAGGGCTGGGCTGCCTCTGTCATCAACTGTTTCATCTCGGCGACCGCTGCCCGCAGACCCACGAACACGGCCCGGCTCACGATCGAATGGCCGATGTGAAGCTCGCACAAGCCCGGCAGCGCGGCGATCGGCTGAACATTGGCATATGTCAGGGCGTGCCCGGCATTGAACCGCATACCCGCATCTTGAATCAACGCTCCAGCTTGCCGGACCCTTTCCAATTCGGCATGAATCGGCTCCAGCGTTGCGTCTCGGCCCTTATCCCAGAACGCATGAGCAAAGGGCCCGGTGTGGACCTCGCAGGCGTCGAATCCGCAGGCATTCGCCGCTTCGACCTGGGCCGGCTCAGCGTCGATGAACGCACTAACGATCGAGCCGGCATCGTGCAGCTGAGCCACGACGTCGGTAAGTCGGCCGATCTGACCCGCCACATCGAGCCCACCCTCCGTCGTAATCTCCTGACGGCCTTCAGGCACGAGCGCTGCGGCCTGCGGCCTGAGTTTGGCGGCGATGGAGACCATCTCGTCCGTGGCCGCCATCTCCAGGTTGAGCCTGACATCGACACGCTCGGCAAGCCGGCAAACATCATCATCTTGGATGTGGCGTCGGTCCTCGCGCAGATGCACGGTGATCACATCAGCTCCACCTGCCAGCGCTTCGTCAGCGGCCAGAACCGGATCTGGTTCGTAGGTCCGCCGAGCTTGACGTACAGTCGCCACATGGTCGAGATTCACGCCGAGACGGATCATCATCGCAAGCGTAGGCGCATGATCGGCGCTTCACAAGGGAATCTGAACCCGGCCGTTGAGGCTGCGCATGGTGATCCGGCTTGGGGGTGGATATACTGCCCGCGCTAAAGGTCAGTCACACGAGACGCTGCACGTGACCGAGTTCACAAAGAACCTTGCCAGACTCATGAGCGATCTGGTCACCCAGGGTGACCGGGTGACGGATATGCTTCTGCGAGCGGTCGAGTGTTTCTTCGATCTGGATGAGGCCAAGGCCCAGAGCGTCGTCGAAGCGGACCACGTCATCGACAAGGTGGATGTCGAGATCGAACGGGCGTCAATTCCGCTGCTAGCGATGGGCGAGACCGACGAGCACGAAATCCGCTCTGTGCTGACCGTGGTAAAGATCAACAATGAGCTGGAGCGCATCGGCGATTGTGCGGTGAATATCGCCGAGGAGGTCACCGACTTCGGCGAGTCGCCCGAGCCCGTTCCCCAAACATTTCGGGTCATGGCCAACAGCGTCGTCGGCATGCTGCGTGATGCGACTCGATCGCTTTCGAACTTGGACAAACGGCTCGCAGAGCAAGTGCTGGGCTTCGACGACACGGTCGATCAGTTCAAGCGTGAGATCATTCTCGACGCGCA
>CBDUST010000146.1:0-10455 GCA_965369945.1 uncultured bacterium
CAAGGCTCGGAACAGCTCACCGAACCCTTCGATTTCGATGGTTATCAGGTCGCGCAGGACCTCGACAGTTCTGTCGCGGTGGGCGAGGCCGGTGCCTCCCGTGGTCAAAATGGCCTGCACTTGGGCGTTTTTCAGCCACGCCTTGATCTGGTGAGTGATAGCGGCCGGCTCATCGGGAACGATCGCAGCTTCCACGATCGTGTGACCCGCTTCGGTGAGAAGCTGTTGAATCAACGGCCCGCTCTGGTCCGTCTCGGTTGTCCGTGTGTCGGAGATGGTGAGCACCGCGCAACCGACCTGGTTGCTTCGGGCCGAATCGGTTCCGTGCTGGTGGTGTTCGTCTACAGGCATGGTCGCGTGGTCTTACCTCCCCGGGGCAAACAGTGGGCGCTAGGATGCGTGGCATGAGAATCATCGGCCACGGGATTGATATTGTCGAGGTGCCGCGGATCGCAGCTATGCTCCAAGAGCACGGTCAACGGTTCGTGACCCGTTGCTTCACCGAGGCTGAGGCAGGGTATGCCGACGCGGCCCGTCGCCGGCGAGCGGAGCATTACGCCGCCCGATTTGCGTGCAAGGAGGCTGTGCTGAAGGTGCTGGGGACTGGATGGCGGGACGGGATCGCATGGCGGGATATCGAGGTCCGGCGGGGGCCGCTGGGACAACCAAACGTCGTTTTGACCGGTCGATGTGCCGAACTTGCCGATGAACTCGGTATCGAGCATTGGCACGTAAGCCTAAGCCATACTGAAACCTTCGCCACTGCGAGCGTGATCGGCAGTGGTCCAGCGACCGGAACCGATGCGTAAGCCACCAGAAACGATTCTCCGCAGAGGCAAGCGGCGAGGTAACCCTGCCCTGTATGAGCTGATCCAAAGTCGATCGGCAAGCCGGGCAGTTCCACCACTACCCGAGCCGGAGCCGGCCGCCTCGTCACCGCCGCCTCCAACCGGCGAATCGATCAAATGGCTCAGCCCCGGTCGAACGATTCGTGTGCCGATCGGCTACCTCTTTCTGGCCGCGGCTGCGCTGATACTGGTCGTCGTCTTTGTCTATATGTTCGGTTACCAGCGCGGTGAGCGGGCGTCCCAACTCGAGTTTGGCGACCTCGCCGGTCGAACCGGCCCGGCGCGCAGTCACGAGATCGCCCAGGACCCGATGGCCCGAGATTCCGGACCTGGGGTGGGTTCAGCACGCTTCGCCGACCGTGAGCCATATGCGGTGCGTTCCAACACCGGCTCGGCCGTCGGGAACCGCGATCTCTGGGGGGCGATCCAGTCAGACCCGCGCGAGGCCGGACTGAACTATTTCATCCTCATCCACACCCAGCGAGCAAACGCCGTCAAGCTGGCCAAGTTTTGCCGGGCCGAGTCGCTTGAAGCCTACGTCGTCAAAGCTAGGAATATGGACCAATACCAGGTGATTGTCCTTCCCGGCTACCGAAAAGGCGCCCGAGAACACGCGCAGATCACCGCTTTGGAACGGTCCATCAAGGAAGTCACACGAAAATGGAAGCTGCGGGTCAACTCCAGGGACGATCTGAGCTATTATCCCGTTCGATACGACGGCTGAACGAGGCGTAGCAACGGAAGAGCGACCCCATGAGTATGCACCGAAGTCTGAAAACCCAATCCGGGGCATTGAACGAGCACCGCAACGTCCTCACCCGTGCCGAGCGGATCGTTCGCCTGACGGAGCAAGATCGTTTTGTCGCCGACGAGGATTCACCGCTGTACCTGCCCAAGGTCGCCAATCGCGCGGTAAACACCGGCAAGAAGAAGAAGGCCGCCGAAGAGAAGCCCGAGGAAGGCGCCGAGACGACCGAAGCAGCGAGCGAAGAGACAGCCGCGCCCTCTGCTCCGACGAGCTAGCTGCCTCAAGGCCCCCTCCCGGTCGTTCCGAAGGAGGAACGTCACCATGAACGGAGGCAAGTTCCTGATTGCTGTTGGCGTCGGTCTACTCGTGCTCGGGGCCGCACTGATCTACGTCAGCGAGTCCCGCCATCTCGACGACCCGGAGCCCGAGTTTGCGAACAACTATTCGGAGCCCATGTTGGTCGGCGGCCAGATTAAGCAAATCGGGATACCAAACCCCAAGTGGGGCGAGCCAAGCGCGAACGAACGCGAGGAGCGAGAGATCGCCCTTGTGTACGGCATAGCGTCATTGGTTCTGGGGTCCGCCCTTCTCGTTGGTGGGTGGCTGATGCCGAGGAAGTCCTCATGACCGACACCCCCGAGACCGAAGACCAGGAAATCCCCGCCACAGTCCAGAGAATAATCGACGCTGAGAAGATGCGATTCAGCATCGGGTGCTGGGTCATCATCATCGCGGTCGTGGGCGGTGGACTCGTTTTGTGGTGGCTGTTCTAAGGAATATCCGCTAGGTTGGGGTCTGCGAAACGTGGCCCACAGCCTTAGGTCGACGGAGTTCCGTTCGATCAACTATTGGGTGAACAAGTGGTTTGGTGGATTCTATATGCCATGGCGGCACTTCTGCTTTTGCTCCATTGGAGGGGTCGCAACGCAGTTTGGGGTGGTGCAACACTCGGCTTTCTGATCGGCGTTGTCGTTGCGTTGTTTCGGGACGGATTCGATTGGTGGCTGGTCGCCAAGATTGCGACCGTCGCTACCCTAATCAGTACCGTCACCGAGTGGGCTCCACGATTGCTCCGGCGGATGCTGCAATCCTCGCCTACTGACGCCAGCTAACCACCACTATCACCGCCCACGGACAAATAAGTGTACCAAGGCGGAGGGGCGATTCACGAAGATCCAAGTCTATTGTTGCTCGGACCGCATAAAGAGTTCAGGATGGTTGCGAAGAAACTGATTCACCGATTCGGGTACTAAATTCCTGCCTTTAAGTCGGGGAATAAGTGGCCGAATAAACAGTCTTTGCTCCGCTAGCGTAAATCCCTTACAGGTGCCCCATATCTTTGCGCTCGACTCGTGCAGGCGTAATCGCTCGACATTCTTGCGGAAGTATCCGAAACCCAGGAATACCACATTTGTGGCATCGCGTAGCACGTCATGAGCCTTCTTATACTGCGATTCTTCTGAATCAACATCATGCACAATCTGTATGTTCCTTTCAGCTATCTCCAAGTTCTTGATAGAAAGATCAGACTTATACTCTCTGATATCCTCACCCTCACCGTACAACTCACCCAGCGTACCGTGGAGGTGAATAATCGGAATGTGCTTTTCTAAGATCTCTATGCACACGTTCCGCTCAAACCCATAAGTGGCCTCTAACACACGCAGCAGACAATATTCGAGAGAGCGGTCGTAGTTGTATGTGATGATGCTCAGTTGGTTCTTGCCAAAGTCGTTCTAATCTGGTGTATGCATCAACCTAAAAAGAGTTCCATACCACGTCTCTACCTGGGCAGGATCGCGCTCCAAGCGGAACAACTTCTTCGGATCCTCACGGTGCATGAGCAAATACGCAATTACCCTTTTGCCAAGTTGTTCATATTCCGTTCGTGTTTCGAGGAAGGCGTCAATTGAAGGAACCAGCGATGCCTCAAGTGCCGCCCGAAAAGCATCAATATCCTTTGGATCAACACCACCGGCACTGAGATCTGCTGCGAGAGATCCTTGAATTTCGCCGAATGGGTAAAGGGCCTCATGCACAAGTTCGTCGCCAACCGGAAACCCGTAGGGACTGCTCGCCCCCGCGCCCAATACCAATACCACGGGAATGTCGATCATCGTGGCGGCCATCCTAACCGACCGAGGAAGGTGCCGAGACGACCGAGGCAGCGAGCGAAGACGCAGCCGCGTCCGCCGATTCGACGAAGTAAAGCCGCCCCATTTCCTTGCTTGATAGACCTGCTCCCCGGCAAGCACGCCGGGCTACCCCTACACTGTCACATAGCGGCAGCCATCGTCGTTGGTGCGCTGAGGCTTTAGCGGTGGTAGGTATCTGCTCGTGGCGACTTGCGCGATTCAATACGAAGACCTGATCAGTGCTCGTTCCCAGTCGATCGACGTTTCCGGAATCCGGCGCGTCTTCGAACTTGGTGCGACGCTGGCCGATCCGATCAATTTCTCGATCGGTCAGCCGGACTTCCCGGTTCCCGAGGCGCTGAAGGAAGCCGCGATCAACGCTGTCCGCGCGGACCGCAACGGCTACACACTGACCCAAGGCATCCCCGAACTGCGCGATGCGATCACCGCTCGCCTTCTGGAGGACGTCGGTTGGCAGGTGCCGTCTGAGGAGCAGGGACTCATCGTTACCTCGGGAACGAGCGGCGGGCTGTTGGAAGCGTTCCTGGCTGTGCTCGACCCGGGTGATGAGGTCATCATTCCCGACCCGTACTTCGTGGTCTATCCCGCTTTGGCGACCATGGTTGGAGCGACGGTCAAGTACTGCGATACCTATCCGGACTTCCGATTCACGGCTGATCGTGTTGAGCCGTTGATCACCGGTCGAACCAAGCTGGTTCTGCTGAACTCGCCGAGCAACCCCAGCGGCGTCGTCCTGACCGGAAATGAGCTTCGCGACCTGACCGAATTGTGTGACGGAAAGGGAGTCCTACTCGTTTCCGACGAGATCTACGACGAGTTCACCTATGAAGACGCTCGGGAGGACGGACGTTGCCCAAGCCCAGCACGCATGTCTCACAACGTTCTGCTCGTCCGTGGGTATGGCAAGACCTACGGCTGCACCGGATGGCGACTGGGCTATGCAGCCGGACCCAAGGCTGTGATCGAGCAGATGGCCAAGCTCCAGCAGTACACGTTCGTCTGTGCACCGTCGATGGCTCAGTCGGCGGTGGTCGGTGCGTACGATGTGGACGTCTCGGCACACGTCCGGGCGTATCAGCACAAGCGGGATATGGTTGAGCAGGCCTTTGACGGCGTGGCGGAAGTCGTGCATCCCGGCGGGGCTTTCTACGCCTTCATCAAAGTGCCCACAGCGCTGGCCGAGACCGCCACCGAGTTTGTGGAGCGGGCCATTGAACACAACGTCCTGCTCATCCCCGGGTGCGTCTTTAGTCGCCGCGACACTCACCTGCGGCTGAGTTACGCCGTGAATGATCGAACCCTCGGCAAAGGGCTCGACGTACTTGTCCAGCTTATGACGAAGTTGGCCTGAGGCCGCAAGCGCCAGCCGGGCCTTGACCGCAGCCCTCAAACCGAACGAGGCAATCTTGGTAGGTTGGGCGGACCTTCACCTCAACGTGATTTCTTCGACAAATCAAGCAAAAAATGGTTGCTGGGGCCGGTATGGTTGGTCATAGTAGAAGTTGCAACAGCATACTCGCGCAGCCCAGCGGGGCAGCGCGACTGACGAGCCATCCACCCGCCGCCGATTAGGACTTTGTCCTGTCGGCGGTTTTTGTTTGCCACCGTCCAAATAACTCACGACCGAGGCGCGCTCGTCCCACCCCACCTCGGCGGTCGAGGTTCTGGCTCGACGTGGGCACCGTATCGCGCCCACTCAAGGGTGGGCCCGGCTTCGGGGCCCGAGTTCGCTGCCATCTCGCGCTGGACTATTCGTCGTCAGCCGGCGCAGACACGTCCTGGTCGGGCACCATTTCCGCATTGGGCGGTCCGGGCGGAGCGATAGGATCAGGCGAATCACGCCGTCCCTCAGACATCGCTCGGTCCTCAGCGTTCTGTGGCGTTGGCTTGCTGTCACAGCCCATCAGCACTGTGCCCATGACAAGGGTGGCAACGACAAGCACTGCAAATTGCTTCATGGTTAGCTTCCTTCCAATAGAGGTGGCCGCTCCGAGAGCGACCGAACATAACTATACCCGATTCGAGGCGGGAGTGGCGTATCTCGGGTCGCGTACTCGTTGGGGCCGCCTCGATCGAGGGTAAGACCCAGCTACTGACCGGTCCCATCGGTGCTCTGGTTGGCTGATTCGCCCGTTTTCGGGGGTTTTGCCGGATCAGGGCTGCTGAGTATGAGGCCACCGCCAGGCGGTCCCGGTGGGGCTTGTTTCGTCGCCGGCGCTGGTCGTGTCGGGGCCGCTTGTTTTCGACATCCGCTGGCCAGTCCTCCCACGAAAACGAAGACCAATACAGCGGTAATTATCCTCGAACGCACCATATTTTCGCTCCTTGTCCGATGACGGACCCAGTGGCCTCATCGCAGCTTCTAACACCCAGCTTTGACCCAATGCAGGTCGATGATCAGCAGTCACGGAGTGGGTCTACCCCTCGACTCGCGATGCAGATCGTTTGAGATTGAAGCCGGCCTCAGTGCCCGCTGCGGTGAGAAAGAAATGACGATCGGTATGGTCTGATGCGCCGCCTAGGCCCCGGTTCCCTCCTCGTCTGGAATCCGGCCTTTTGCTGGTGCGAGTTCCCCGTATCAAACAGCCTAAAAGACTGCCAAAAACCCCGCTGAGGCACGATCGCTCCAACGGGGCGGAGGGGAGAAAGATGTTTGCTTCTGCACCTTCTGATACTCGGATGCCACCGCGGCGGATCGACACTTTTTGCGAGTTTTTGCCGCTTAGACCACAAAATCAGCCACGCCTGATTCCCCCATGCCCACCGACTAGGGCGTAGTGCCTGCAAAGGCAATCGTGTCGCCGCTGAGCACCTTGCGGAACGTCGCCACCAGCGCCGCGATCTGATCCTGCACCCGGTGCCGGACCATCACCAACTCACGGCCCGCCGCACCCAGCGCACGGGCTCGATCCGGGTCAGCGAACAGCCGTCGAAGCTCCCTCGCCCATTGCACACCCGATGGCTCGCCGACGACCGTCGCCGTTTCATCACCCACCAGCACGTCGAAGGCCGGGTCTTCGCTGGTGATAATGGCGACACCACTGGCCATCGCTTCCAACACAATCGATCGGACCTCGCCGTAGCGCTCCGGAATGATCAAGACGTCACATTCGGCGATCAGGGCCGCATGGGGGGCCGCGTCTCGCACCGCAGAGATATGCCCAAGCAACTCCAGTCGCTGGGCGTGCCGCCAGATGTCGTGTTCGTGCGGCCCACGAAGCTCCATGCAGATCTGTAGTTGCGGAAAATCCCGAACGCTGCGGGCCAGACCCGTGAGCAGCGCTCGATATGCCGCAACGTCCCGGCCCGAGCCGATGATCGCCACTGCAATCTCTTCGCTCGTGTCCGTCAGCACTTGCCGAGTTCGTTGCGGCACATTCACCCCCAACGGGACCAGACTTACCAACTCCGGGTCGACCCGACGCCGACACACCGCCTTCAAGATTGGCTTCGTCGGAACCAGATACGCCGCCACCCGTCCCGCCCCCCGACCCCGCGGCACACGTCGCGCCAGACCCATCGACCACACATCAAGCGTCACCGGCCGATGAATCTCCTCCGCCAAATCCATCCCAACCTTCCACGCGCCCTGTCCAACCACGTGAATCACATCCGGCGTTGCCGACCCCAAGTCCTCCGCCAATCGCCCCGCTCGCATCCGCCGCAGCCAAGGTGGAACCGCCATCGGCGCCTCGATCTGCGACGTGAACCCAACATCGCTCTCGATCTGCTCGGCTTGTTCCGGCGACAGATTGTCCGGGACGATGCGCGAAACCTCAATCTCCTCTTTGATCAGATCCGCGCACACACGCTCGAGCATCGGACCCTCGTGGGCCAGTCGCTCTGCGTCAATGATCATCACGACGTGCATTGCTGCTCAGTCTCTTGTTGATGCAACGGTGTGAATCGTCGAGCCATTTCAGTGGGGATTCGCCTTGGCCGACGACGCGCCAAATCCATGAACACCCACAGCGTCGCGGCCCGACACACGACTGTCTCGTCCGCCGGGCGAATCACAACATACTCCCGCCACGACTTTACCCGCTGCATATCCCGGACCCACGTCGCGATCACCAACTCGTCGTTGTTCCATACTTCGCCTAGGTAATCGATCTCGGTGCGCGCCACGAACCACATTACGCCGTCGGCGAGCATCCGTTGCCGCGTATACCCAAGTGAATCAGCGTGCATCTCGGCCGCGCGATCCAGCCATCGAACATACTCTGCATTCCGCACGTGCTCGATCGTGTCGCCCAGGTCTGAGCCGTTGATCGCCAGGTCGCACACGAACGGCTCCGGATGCGCAACCTCAAACCGCCCAAGGTCGATCGCCTCATCCCGCACCCTCAGATTAGGACTTTGGGATTCCATCGTCACCGTCCCCGCGTTTTCTGGGCAGCGGCCGCAGCGCCTGACTCGATTTCGCGTAAGTACGCCCACGAATAAATACCCGTGCTGTGACCATCGGAGAACTCGAACCGAATCGCGTAATTACCGACTAACTCCGCGCTCACAGCCGTCAACGGCCCTTCTCGATTACCCATGCTCGCAGGCAGCACCGTAAGCGGGTTCTTCGCCATCTCCTCGCGTAGCGTCCGAGCCTCAGCCGAGGGCGACATCGAGCGCAAATACTCGATCGGGAAGAAGCTCGTCGTGCCGTCCGCCCACTCCACCGTCAGACCCCGGGCTTTGTCCAGATCAAGATGCTGCGGATTCTCGTTCACCGGGCCATTGTATCGCCGCTGTCGCTCCATTCGACGACGACTCCAGCGTTGCCTATAAAGTACCACACATGCCGGTTTCTCAGACCAAGCGCGATATGGACCAGACCTCTGCCGATCGCATCAAACCTCGTCACGCCGCCGATCGGCTGCTTGAAGCCGTCGAACGTGTCGGTGCGCCCATCTGTGTTGGCCTTGATCCCGTTGTCGAGAAACTGCCCGTCAAACTTCAGCCCGACCTCACAAAACCCCGCGCCATCGTGCAGGCGATCACGTCCTTTTCAATGGGCGTCCTCGATGCGATCGCTGAGGTTGTCCCCTGCGTGAAAATCCAGTCCGCGTGCTTTGAACGCTACCGTTACCTCGGCGTCCAAGCCCTGACCAACGTCATCGTGGCGGCCCGCAAGCGAGGTTTGCAGGTGATCCTCGACGCCAAGCGCGGCGACATCGGCATATCAGCCGAACACTACGCCGCCGCTGTATTCGACGAGCAGATTATCGATGATCTCGATGGACGACCGAGTTGGGTGACCATCAACGGCTACTTTGGGGCCGATGGCATCAAGCCGTTTTTTCGTGAAGGTTTCGGCGCGTTCGTTCTTGTGCGGACTTCTAACCCCAGCTCCGACGAATTGCAAGCGGTGAAGCTCGATGACGGCCGAACCGTCGCCCAGCGTCTCGCAACGATCGTCGCCGAGATTGGCAAATCTTCAGTCGGTGAATGTGGTTACAGCGCACTGGGCGCAGTGGTGGGGGCCACCAAGTCAGATGAAATCGCCGCTCTTCGTAAGTTGATGCCGCAGCAGATATTCCTCGTCCCTGGCTTCGGCGCCCAAGGCGGAACCGTCGATGACATCCGCCCGTGCTTCAACGCCGATGGCAAAGGCGCGATCATCACGGCCAGCCGATCTGTGATATACGCTTTCGATCCCGCCGACCCCAACTGGCCCCAAAGCGTCAACCAAGCCGCCAAATCCTTCGCTGACCAGATCGCGTCCGCCATCTCGCCCCACTGAGCCGGGGCCTCCGCGGCGGATCGGCCCGGTGACCGGCTCCAGGCAATGGGGTACGTTACAGATACTGTAACCAAGTTGAAGATTGTTTCCTATGATGGCCTGAACAGGTCGGTAAGCGCGACCTACCGCCAGCAGGAAGGTTCTGCGGAACGACTGAAATCACCTGGCATCAAGTAGCGCAGCGGACTGAAGGTCAGGTGTATTGATTGGTTATCTTGAGCAGCCCGTCGTCCAACGCGACCATCACCGTCAATGTCTTTGCCATATTCCTTTTCAAGGATAGAAACCAGTTTATGCAGAAGTTGCCTTGTTTCATCCAATTCGTTTTCCAGTTGACTGACTCTTTCCTCAATAGAGTCTGCTCGTCCTCGCTGTTTAGATATCTGACTTTGTTGGATTAAGTCCCAAAACAGTCCCATTCTCTTTTCGCCTTTTCCTAACTTACTTTTGTGAGATAACAGTAATCAGATTGACCCGCATAACATGCGGAACTTTGGTTTTCTGTCCGCCTAACGGGCCTCTGGATCGTCTGCCAGAGGCGCGCTAAGCCCTTTAAATAACGACGAGGGGTCTGCGATGTCAATCTGTCCCCACCTCTGTCGAAGTGGCCCGGCAGGGCCTCCAGGCCGCCATCTTGGGGCAAGACTCGGCCCGTCACCGTCGATTCCGGTCAGAATCAAGCGACTGGAACTTGGGTTTCCGGGGCGAGGCGTTACACTCGTGCTCGGAACGCTCGGCGGTGGAGCCGGGCGAAGGTCATATGAGAAATGCCGGGTGACGGGAGGACCGCTAGTGGCGACGTTCATGGGTCGGATTCTCCGGGCGGCGAAGCTGGATGCGAACCTCTACGAGGAAGTGGAGGCGGACACCGGCGGGACCCGTCAGGCTATGGCTGTGGTGGTGCTCGGGAGCGTCGCCGCGGGCGTCGGGGCAGGCGGCGGAGCGGGTCTCGGCGGGATGCTGGTG
>CBDUST010000147.1:0-10447 GCA_965369945.1 uncultured bacterium
CCGAGCACACTCCCCCCGTATTCCACCCCCCCCCCCGGCCCTGTGGGCTGGGGGGGGGGGGGGGTGGCCGTTTCCGGCATCGGTGGACATCCAATTACAAGTATTTACGAAGCAGCGATGAACTACAGGGAAAGCGGAACACCGCTTGTCGTTCTGGCTGGTAAGGACTACGGCATGGGTTCATCGCGCGATTGGGCCGCCAAGGGAACGTTGCTCTTGGGTGTCAAGGCTGTGATCGCCCAAAGCTACGAGCGAATACACCGATCCAATCTCGTGGGGATGGGCGTACTGCCGTTGACATTCAAGGACGGACAGAGCGCCGAGTCGCTCGGTCTGGATGGCACCGAAACATTCGATATCGAAGTGTCAGACAATGTTCAGCCGCGCCAGGACATTGCCGTGAAAGCGACAACACTCCCCTCTCCCCTTGGGAGAGGGGCTGGGGGTGAGGGTAAATCGAAGACAATCGACTTCACCACTACTTGTCGCATCGACACGCCGGTCGAAGTCGATTACTACCGCAACGGCGGTATCCTTCATACAGTCCTGCGCAATATGGCGAGAGATGCATAAGAAGAAACGCTCGGCTTCCGCCTCGGGCTATGGGAGATAGAGTGTCGTTTTAGTGAATAGCCCTGGGCGGAAGCCCACGGTTTCTTTGTACCATGTACAATTCATCGCAATGCCCGCTTACCTGTTCACATTTCACGCGTACCGATCTTGGAATGCCGACAATCCTCGTGGCTTTGTTCAGCGCGGCAAGGGAATTCAGCCGCCGAACCATGAACTGGCTCGCGCATATGATAACGCCGCTAGCGCAGCGCCGATGCGTTTTGGACACGAACATCAACGAATCCTGATTTGGATCGGATTTGATGTCTGCGCTCGTCGTGGTTGGCGGTTGCATTTCGTAGCGACGGAGCCGACACACGTTCACTACCTTGTGAATTGGCGCGGAAGCGAGCGGTGGGATCAGGTCTCGAATCGCATCAAGAACATCGCTTCGCTCATGCTTGGTCGAAAGCTCCAGGAGCAAGCAAAGTGGTTCTCCAAATCGGGATCACGAAAGCGCGTGCGTGATCGAGAGCATCTGCTTTATCTGATGAATGAGTATTTGCCGCGCCATCGAGGGTTGAAGTGGTGTGAAGCGGATGATCCGCCGAGCGAACCGGCGGTGAAGAAACCCTCGGCTTCCGCCTCGGGCTAACAGAGCGAGGGAGTTTGTTCAGGCAATAGCCCTGGGCGGAAGCCCACGGTTTTCGTAGAGTGTAGACTTGCCCATGAATAGCCAATCTCTCATCGATTCACTTGACCGATTCAGAGACATCTTGCCCGCAGTCGTGAACGGGGTCTCAGTTGAGGATGCGCGCTGGAAACGTGCTGACGGCGCATGGTCGATCCTCGAAATTGTCACGCACATGGCTGATGAGGAGGTCGAGGACTTCCCGGTACGTTTGCGATCGACGCTGACCGACCCCAAACAACAATGGAATCCGATTGATCCGGAGGGCTGGGCTGTGGAGCGTCGTTACAACGAAGGGAATCTTGCCGAGCAGGTTCAACGCTTCGTCTCTCTTCGCCGCGAATCCATCACATGGCTGCGCGATCTGAAGAGCCCCGATTGGTCCAATACGTACGTACATCCCAAGGGCGAGATTTCCGCCGGTGATCTGTTGGCGTCATGGGCGGCGCATGATGCGCTGCACCTGCGTCAGATCGCCAAGCGTCTCTTTCAGATGACACAGCGCGATGCGGGGGAGTATTCGACAACGTATGCTGGGGATTGGACCGCGTAGCTTTGCCGCAGCGGCGGCCCAAACAACTGACGATTTACGGAATCGAGGAATACCAATCCGTCGCGTCAAGTTGTGACAACTGAGGCCGAGCGAGAGATTCAGTAAGGCCGTAGCTTATTCCTTCTCAGGAGGGCCGATATGTCTCGGGATTCCGGCCGCATCGCCGATCAATCCTATCAATGGACTCCAGCGCGACTGCTTCTGGCGGTAGTAATTGTCGCCATCGCAGGCGCTGCCATGGCGGTCGTAGCGAACGTAACGCTCGGTGATCGGGGATTTCCAGAGCGGGCATCCAGGCCCTTGGGTGCGGCTCGCCCAGCAGCAACTCGACCGACCGTCGACAGCAGTTTCGATTTCGACAACCTCGTTATTTCACGAGCCGATATTCTTCACGGCGGTCCAGGAAAAGACGGAATCCCGGCGCTTCGCAACCCGGCCACCGTGTCGGTCGCCGACGCGGATTTTCTGGAGCCGGACGATCGTGTCATCGGCCTAACGATCAACGATCAATCACGGGCATATCCCCTCGCGATTCTCATCCAGCACGAGGCGGCGAACGATGAGCTTGGCGACACACCCATTCTCGTCGTCTACTGCCCATTATGCGATTCAGTCAGCGTGGTCGATCGTCGTCTTGACGGCGAAACACACGAGTTCGGGGTGTCGGGATTGCTCTACAACTCCAACGTCCTGCTGTATGACCGCAATGACGATTCGCTGTGGTCGCAACTCGGGTTCTCTGCGATCAGCGGACCCAACGCGGGTAAATCACTTCAACATCTCGGTTGGGAGTTGACAACCTTCGCAGATTGGTCCAAACGCCATCCCGAGTCCACCGTCCTCAGCTTCGACACCGGCCATCAACGCAACTACCGCAGAAATCTATATGGCGACTACTTGGAATCGGATCGCTTGATCTTCCCTGTCGCAAACTCCGACACTCGGCTCAAGCGCAAGGATCAGATCATCGCCGTGAAGCTCGGCGAAGCGGTCAAGGCTTATCCGATCAGCGAGATTCAGCGCGCACCGGACGGAGTCGTTCGCGACACGATCGAGGGACAATCGATCGTGTTGATAGCTGACGCGCAAACCGGCGCCGTTCGTGTTGTCGAGGCGCCTGCCAACGCCTTCATTGCTCACACCTTTTGGTTCGCCTGGGTTGCCTTTGAGCCTGGGACCGAAATCTACCGAGCGAATTGAGCCCAGTATGGTGCACGTCCAGCGACACTGATCGATTCTCCTGGTCGAGCGGTAGCTCTTCGGCCTCGGTTCCGTACAATGAATTAGGGCCCATCCATCGTCGCTTTCATCACCGGCAGGGGATCGCCTCCGATCACTGTCCCCGGGCGAGGACCGACCATGATGACTCCAATTCAATCCTCTCCCTGGCATCGAATCCGAACGGCAGCAGTTGCGCTTACCATCTCTTTGCTGGTCCTATTTCCGTCGGCTGTCCTCGCCCAGGGGTTGCCGATGTTCGCCGATCCGATCAGCACCAAGACCCTCGTGCAATATGCCGATCGCCTCGAACTCTCGGTCGATCAGCGCTTGTCGCTCGAACCGCTCCACGATTCCTATCTCGATCGCTTCCGCCGACTGCGCGATAAAGACATGCAGGCCTTCCAGGACCACATGCTGGACATTGCCATCAACTTCATGCGCAGTCGCTTCACGATCCCCGAACGAACCGAGTTGGAACAGTTGGTCCAGGAGTTTCAGCAGGTTGAATCGAAGATCGCCGCTGTCGATCGATCACTCTTCAACGAAATTGAATCCATCCTCGACGACCGGCAGCACCTCAAACTCCAGCGTGTGCGCAAGCAGCGCCGCATCCAAGCGTTCCGAACGATGGTTCTTAGGATCGGCAGAGAATTCAACCCCGGCGCTCGCGCCGATCTGGTCGACCTCGTCGAGGGTCTCGATCTGTCAGTCGACGAAGCGGCGCTGGCCGACCCAATACTCGTCAACCACGAGTCGGCCTTGCTCCGTCGGGCCCGGAAGCTCTATGGCGTTCTCAGCGCGGCTACGACCGACATCCTCGACACGATTGATGAACTCGGCCTGCGCGACCTGTCGCCCGAAGACATGATGCAACTTGGCGGAAACCAGGAGTTCCAGGAATCACTTCAGGCAAAATTCGATGAAGTCAGCGTTCAATTCCAAAAGGCTATCCATGATATCAGTCGACTGAACCTCAAGACTGTACGCGAGCTTACGAAAGTGTTCAGCGCCGAGAAAACCGCCGAGCTGCGCGATCGATATTATAAGAGCGTCTATCAGTCCGTATACCTGAGTCCCGGCTCGTATCGTCGCCGCTACGCCGAAGCGGTAAAGCTCGACGACATCGCTCCGGAACTGATCGAGCAGATTCAGCTCCAGGGTGACGAGTTCGTGCGACAGGATGATAAGATCATCGATGAACTTGTCGACGTGGTGGAAGAGTCGCGCGAGTATCGCACGATGGAGGTGCTCAATGAAGACGAACCTCGTGCGCTTTACGAGAAGCTAGCTGATCTTCCGACTCGCCGTGTTGCTCTACTGAAGCGAGCTGATGCGACGCTCGAAGCACTCATTGGCCCCGAACTTTTCGCTCAAACCACAGAGCGAATCATAGCTGCCCAGCAAAACGTACAGGCAGATGAATTCGGCGCTGTGCAAGGGCCGAACCAACCGTCGCGCGAGCCCCAAGATGGCGAACTCACTTCTGACGCTGCCTCGCATGCCGAACAACGCGTCAAAGATCCGCGCCTGCCCAATCCCATCGCTGTCGGCGAGTTCAAGCGATTCGTTCGACTATCAAGGATCGGTGGCGGCAATACCGCCGTCCTCGATCTGCTGTATCAGGACTACCGCGAGAAGTTCGATGAGAGCCTTTACGCCCCACTTACCGAAGAGAATCCGACCGAGGCCGATGAACCAGAGCCCGATGACGACGACTTGCTTCAAGATCGGCTCGTCAGGTTACAAGAAGCAGATGACCGGTTCTTTGATGATGTCGCCATCATGGCCTCCAACGAACAGCAGTCGAAATCCGTCGAACGACTCCGACTGCTTCGGCAACGCAGCGTCTACCACGACGTCACGAACGCCTACGGCCCATTCTGGGGCGACAGCGGGCGTGTCGCAGACCTTGTCCAACTCGTCTATGAAGCCGAGCTAGACCAGTCCACACTGCAAACAATTGGTCCAGTACTCGATTCATATGAATCTGAGTCGTCCCCGGTCTACAAAGAACGTCTTGACATGGCCAAGTCAGCAAAGCGCCGTCTTGATGCGGCTCGACGGGCTGGTGACAGTAGCGCATCTCCGGGGGTTGGCGAAGCCATCATGGAAAAGTGGCGCCAACAGCAGCAGCAACTCACCGAAGTTCGTCGTCGGATATCCAACATTACTGAAGAGCATCTTGAACAAGTCCTCAGCCAACTGTCCCCGGTTGCGGCCCACCAGCTTCGATTTGCCTATAACCGCAAAGCGTTTCCCGATGTCTACCGCGACTCAATCGAGATTGAAAGATCATTCGATTCCGTTCTCAAGCTTCCCGATCTCTCCGAGTCACAGCGCGCACAAATCGACGAGATTGCTCAGAACTTTCGTTCACGCTTCATGGAGATTAGCGACAAAGGAATCACGTTGCGGCGCGAACAGGAAAGTGAGTCGGGCAGCGCTTCGTTTAGAATGCCTTCGCGCCGCATGCTCGAACGCGAACTCGAGCGTGAGCGCCTCAAGTTCGACCGCGACGAAGTCTGCGCCCGCGCCATGATGCACCTGCGCCTAGCGCTCTCCGAAGCACAGGCTGAATATCTCCCCCAACTGGAACGCTAACGGTCACCTCTGCGCCGATTCACTGCGTCAATTGTTCCTCGTTTCGATAGCGAACGAAACGCGTCCGATCTCCACGATGTCGTCCGGCTCCGTCAGCCGGAACGTCAGTGAGCGGCGCTCTTCATTCGGTCGGCCGAAGTTTGTGATGATCGTCGCCTGAACCGTCGTCGGTCCCGCAAGAATCTGCTGTCCGGACCCAAAGAAATGAGCCTTGATAGCGTACTCTCCCGCCATTGCTTTCCGAATCACGTACTCCTCAGGCCCGTATCCACCGGTATTGTCAGCCGAGAGCAACCCTCCGATTGTTGTGCGATTGTGGCCATAGTAACATTGTTCTGTCGATGGCTCGATCACCCATAGATCGATGTCGGTCAGGTCCGTATCCCACGTCAACACGATCCTTACGTCTACATCTAATCGTTTGCGCAGACGAGAATCGAGTGATACTGTGAGATCCTCTGCCCCTCCTATGGAAGCGAGGAGACCATTGAGCTCCATCAACGCGATAACTTCGATATCGGGAAACCGCTCGTCCCATTGCCCCATCACAACTTGCTCGAGCATCTCGATCGCCCGTTGGTAGTTGCTGCGCTTCGCCAGCACCAGAGCCAAGTCGCGGTAAGACTGCGGTTCTTCGGGGCGTAGATGCAGCACTCGCTCAAACACAATGATTGCAGTATCAACTTCACCTGCCTGATCGAGGCGGTGGCCAACGATCCGCAACAACGCCGGGCTCTCCAGTTCCAATTCAAGAACGCTGGTTAGTACGCGCAACCCTGTATCAGCGCGGCCGGCGCTGAAGAAGAAGTCCGCGCAATCCAGGTAGAACGATGGACTGGTGAAGTACTGTCTTCGCTGACGCAGAAAGACTTCATACGCGTCTTCGCCCGACGCGTTCTTGATCGCCTTGAGGTATGGCGTGTCCGGTTCCCATGGCTTGAAGTCAATGGACATCGTGGGTTGATCATCGGCGAACTCTCGATCGACTCGCTGCGGGTCGTCGCTCGGATCACCAAAGATCCCACCACCCCCGGTTGCAGCCGGCGGATCCTCGACGTTGAGCAGAGGCGCGGCACGCCGCCCGGGAACCGCCTGACTCGTCCTTTCTTGAGCTGCATTTGCGAACTCTCCCAGCAAAGCCGGTTCTTCGCGCGAGTCATCCGGCTCCTCGTCGTACCGAAAGTCTTTTGGATACTTGAATCCCGTGTCCCACCAAGCCACGCGCTCATCCCACATCGCCGCTACATGCTCAATCTGTTCCTCCCGCGAGCGGCTCTCTTCGGCCACCAGCTCTTCCATGGCTTCGAAATACTGCTCATAGATATCGGGACGGCTCTTTGGGGGTACTATGCGGTACTCGACATACTGCTGCAGTCGCTCCAAGACCAGTAGCGACGTCGCCGGCGTGACGAGTCCGTACCGTTTCCCCAACGTCAGCAGGTCGTCGTGGTTCTTCTCAGGAAAGAGAGCCAGCTTATCGAGTTTCATCTGCGCCCATAGTTGCGGAACCGGCCCGGTGTCAGTCGCGTCGGAACGCCTAATCGTGAAGCTCGCTTGTTGCCCGTCGCTGTACCGCAAGGTGATCGTTGCTTGCTTGGTAGGTAACCTGCCGGAGACGACCACACGACCATCGACCGGCTCTGAACCGCTCGGATAAATCTCGGCGACCGACTCCCCGTCATAGTCGATCGTGGTTAACGCGAACGGTTGACGTCCGAGGCCCGACAGCACTTGTTTGTCTGTGAGTTGCGCCAGGTTCAGATACACACCACCGCTTGAGTGCGCCATGTACTTCAACCGGAGATGATCTGCTTTCGAGTCGCCGTTGAGCACGAACACCGGCGCATCGAACTTCTCCGGCAGTGTCGTGCCCAGCGTATTGCGACCATCGGTGAACAGGAGATAGTATCCGCTCGCCGGGCCACCCTTCGTCCGCTTCGCAAATCGGTCAAAGCGAACCTGATCGAACGACGTCGCCCCATCGAATGGTATCGCCTTGAGATGCTTCCCCAACGCAGACGTATCGCCATCTCTTATGGCGAATGTTCTAGCCTGCTGAGCTACATGGCGGAAGACGACTAGATCGACTTGTAACTCGCCGAGTTGCTCGAGATGCTCTTTCAAGAGAGCGAGGTCACGCTCCGCGTTCGCGTTTGCCCGGCTCAATGACGCATCCCACAGAACAACAATCCGCTCAGGATTGGGTAGTCGTGCAGCGGCCGCCGCCGTCGGAAGATCGGCGACGACAAAGTAGTATTGACCTTGAGCGTCCTTCTGGACAAGAACCTGCCGATCGGTCAGCTCGGCAGGTTCCGGGATCGTAACGCGCAGATCCTCCTGAAGATTCGCGTTCTCCAAATGAGTGCTGGCAACGTAACGATCTTCCCACTGCTCGAAACGAAAATTGGCGAACTCCCCAGCTTGAGTCTTCGGTAAGGTGGAACCTTTTACGATCTCCACCGTAAGCTCAAAATCCTTCACTGGTTCCGGATATTGCAGCGGTAGTTCGTAGATTAATCCTTCCGCCGTTGAGATCAGCTTCGAGACGTAACTCACTTGGATCGTTCGCGAGCCCTTGGCGGGGATTGGCCAGACGCGGGCCCGGAAGTTATTGCCGCCCACCCATTCCACCAACCCCGGATCAATACCCTTGCGCACTTCGCTCTCAAACGTGATTCGTGCTCTGTCCTTCTCGACTGCGATTGCATCGATGAGTTGGCCGCCAACGTCCAAGGCATACCCCGAGACGGTCGATCCGTCCGGCAACGGGAAGATCAGTTGACCTTCCAGAACACGGTCCAGCGAATTGTTGAACGTTAGCGTTGTTGTTGTCTGGGCGATGAAGCCGCGTATGACGACATGCGTCTTCGCTGCGGTGATGGCCAGCGGAATTGATAGCCCGTCGGGATCCGCCTTGGCTAACAACACCGGCGGCTTGTCTTGAGGCGGTTGCTGTGGCGGAACCACTGGTTCCTGCCCGGTGGCTAACGAAGCAATGAGCAGCACAGCGATACACGTGGATAGCAAACGCATAGTCAGCCTCAGTTCATAAGTTCGTGTTGTCAGTGAGTTTCTGCGTCGCTGCAGCGGCATGTCCCGCTCCCAGCTCCCCGATGTTTCCGCGGGCGCTCATGGGGGTATTACGTGTCCGCGGTCGCTCGGGTTCCGGTGGTTCTTCCGAGCTAATCCACATTTTCTCCCCACTCCATACCTCGATGCCATACTTGCTACGCTCCGGCGGTGCACCTGCTACTTCGCAAACGGTCTGCCGAGCTCGGAGCTTGGCTGGACGATGTTCAGCAGGCGTGGTTCGGATGGTCGTTGCCGCCGGCCGAGCGCGCCGTCGCTGACGCCGGATGGGAGCGCGATGAACCCAACTCGTATTGCCGCCGATGCGGTTCGAGTGTGGGTGTTGGAGAAGTAACTAAATCCGGTTGCGGTTCGTGTCGTGGCAAATCAACGCCAGTTGATGCGGTGGTTCGACTTGGCGCATACATGGGCGATCTGCGCCGATGGATACTGGCAATCAAATATCAACGATGGTCGGATATGGCTGAGTTGCTCGGGCGACAGTTGGGCCGGGCCTTGTCCGAATCAAAAATTCTGGACGTCTCACGATGCGTCGTCGTACCGATGCCGATGCCCTGGCAGCGACGGATATACCGGGGTATCGACCATACCTTGGCGATCGCTGCCGGCGCTGCGGCTCAACTCCATGCCCCGATCCTGAGGATGCTAACGGCTGCCAACGGAAGACCCCAGATGGCGCTGTCATCGACCGAGCGGCTGCGGTACGGCGGGCGGGGACTGCGTCTTCGCAGACGCCCCGGTGGATGGGATATGCGTGGCGTTCAAGTCGTGCTGGTTGATGATGTGCGGACGACCGGCGCCTCGATGCACCGTGCCGCAAGACTCCTTCGCCGATCTCGGCCGGCTGGCGTTATCGCGGCAGTCCTGGCCGTTTCCGACGATCGGGCCCGGCGGGAACGTGGCGATCCTACACAGCAATCGCAGCCCGGATCGAGGGTTGGTGGCCGGCTGTCGAGTTCTTTGGATGGCCTAGATTGACAGGGGCGAACAGGTGGCTAAAATCCCGGCACCGGATCGCGAAAGCGATTACGGCTATGGTGCCGAAATGTCTTGCACCATGACTTGGATTGTACGCTCATTGGAAAGTAAACAGTTGGGTACGCCGCGAGGATGTGCCCGAGACCTTGGCGTGTTCACAACGTGCCTTGGAATCGGGATCCTTGGGTGCCGGTCTTCACAGCTCCGGTATCCATTGAACATCCTTGTGATGCCTGATCGGTCAGGACCAACTAGACCGATCTTTTACCGTTGTCATTGATAATGGTGACGGTAGTGATGTTCATAAATTTCCAACAGATTTGCCGTCTGTTGGCGTTGGTTGTTGGAACCAGCGAGACCGTCCGGTTTCGAGCAATCGAAGCCGGTTGGCCAGGGTAAACAGGTGTAATGCATCGTGATCTTCTTGATCGCGTTTGATAGCACAACAAATTGAAGAGTTTGATCCTGGCTCAGATTGAACGCTGGCGGCATGGCTAAGACATGCAAGTCGAGCGCGAAAGCCCCTTCGGGGGTGAGTAGAGCGGCGCAAGGGCGAGGAATGCGTTCCTACGTACCCCGAGGTCAGGGATAGCCCAGGGAAACCTGGATTAATACCTGATGTGGTCCTTCGGGATCAAAGGCTTGCTGCCTCGGGAGCGGAGAACGCCCTATCAGGTTGTTGGTGAGGTAACGGCTCACCAAGCCGAAGACGGGTAGCGGGTGTGAGAGCATGACCCGCCGCATCGGGACTGAGACACTGC
>CBDUST010000148.1:0-10411 GCA_965369945.1 uncultured bacterium
TCGTCGATCGATAGACCGTTCCGCGCCCGTCGCCATGAAGTCGCGCACCATACATTCCGAACGTAATGTGAAATGCAAGCGGCTGATCAGGCATGGATAGGCTCCAGACAAACCGGTTGCGTCACAATATCACGTTCAAGCACGATTGCGAGTCGGAGTCCGAGCCGGGGCGTCCCCGCCCCGGAGCGGGCGCAGCGCCCGCTTTTCTTCACGTGTTGCGCAATTCCCCGCAGCTGCGTCGCCGATTGACGGCGTCGCAGCTGCCGGGCTGGGGACAGCCCGGCTCGGACTTCTAGGACAGCCCGGCTCGGATTACGTTCCCAACAGCAGCGTCGTGAACAACACGAGCCACACGACGTCTAGGAAGTGCCAGTACATTGCGCAGTATCGAACACCGGGGTAGTAGCTGGGCGAGTATCGGCCGTGTGCTGCACGCAGCGTAACGACCGTCAGCGGAATCAATCCTCCGATGACGTGCAGCGCATGTGTGCCCGTGAGCACGTAGAACCCTGTTAGAATGAAACGGGTTTGTGTTTGGCTCAGCGCCGCCGCCAGCGGAGTGGCCCATAGAACCCAACATCGCGTTTGCATTGCCAGAAACAGTACACCCAGCACGGCTGTTGCGAGCATCCCAAACTTCAGCTGCCGAGTACGATTGTTGCGGATACTCACGATCGCCCAATGCATTGTGCCACTGCTGGCCAGAAGAATCGCCGTGCTGAACCACAACCCATTAGGAAGCGCCGGCAGCCCGATCGTCGCCTCGCGCCCGGCGCTGAGGCGCAAAACCCAATATCCCAATAGGGTCGATGCGAAGAGCACCGCGAGCGCAGCAAGAAAGAACCACAACCCCAAGGTTCCGGCTGAGAATTGAGCCTCTCGTTCTCTAAACGGCGACAACGGTGCGGAGACCGCCATCAGTTCCCTAATTCGGTCAGCTTCTCCACCACCCCAGGCGCATCGCCTTGGTAGACATCCGGCGCGTACCCGAACGTATCCGTCAAGGCGAAGCTGATAAACAAAGCGACGAATGCAAGTGAAGCCACGAAGATGACCGCATTGAACGGGCGATCGTACCGTAAGTGCATGAAGAATAGAAGGACAAGCGATCCCTTGAGAAGCGCTATGGCAAGGGCGATCCAGATGTTGAATTCTCCTAGGTCGACCTTCGCGGCTAGGACTGTGACGGCCGTCAGAATGAGCAGTCCTATCCCCGTGGTAAAGAGGATGCGCACAGGAACGACGTGCCCGACCTCGTGATGCGCTTCGTGTTGTGATGATTCGCTAGCCATGTCTTTATGTCTTACGTCTTACCAAGAGCCTTCCTATATCAGATAGAAGAGCGGGAACAAGAAAATCCATATCAGATCGACGATGTGCCAATACAACCCGCCAAGATCAACCGGCGTGAAGTAGTCCTTGTTGAACCGTCCCTTGACCGCGCCGATCAAGAGCCAGGTAATCAGGAAAATACCCAGCAGCACGTGTATGCCGTGCAGGCCCGTCATTAGAAAATAGATGTTGAAGAACATGTGGGCATTGGCGGGACGATCTTCAGCCTGCAATGCGTGCACGTCATGCTCGTCATGGTCGTCCGTATGCACCGGCTCGGCCAACGCATACTCTTCCAAGCCCGAAGGTGCCTGAGCAGGCGGCACGACCGTTGAAATCTCCACCGGAATATCCGGCGGGAGGCCTAGCTCGCCGATCGAACGCGCTTCGGTGTCAGGAACAGGAACCTCAAGTTGCACTGCACCGGGCACGGGCAAATTGTCATCCCAGGTATCCGACTGCTCGGGCGGCTGATTATAGAAATACGCACCAGGGAACCAGCCCTCGTTGAACTTGTGGCTGTACTCAACGTACTTGATCCCGAGAAAGCCTCCCGCACCGGCGAGCGTCAGCAGCAGACAAATGATCAAGCCCTTTTGGTTGCTACGCTGCGCGCATGTGACACCCCAGGCCATGGTCAGGCTACTGAGGATGAGGACGACCGTGTTGATCGCGCCCCATTTGGTCTCAAGAAATTCGCTGCCGAACTTGAACAGCTCCGGGTGGTTGCTGCGCCAGACGGAATATCCCACGAAGAGTCCGCCGAACAGCAGAACCTCGGTGGCCAGGAACATCCACATCCCCAGCTTGCCCGCTTCGAACTGCTGCGTGGGCGTATCCCAGTGGTGAGCTAGGAAGTCGGGGTGATCGTGTGTAGTTGATGCAGTCGTCGTCATTTTTCCATACGCTTGGAGAAGAGTTCACCGCAGGGGCGCAGAGATCGCAGAGAGATTCGGGAAGGTTTCGAGGAGTTGTTATCCATCAAGTCTTTTTCCATAGATTCAAGAAGTTCTGTTTCTTACCTCTGCGTTCTCTGCGCCTCTGCGGTGAAAATTATTCTGATCTAACCCTCGCCGGGGTCGTGTTTCAGGTCACGTCGCCAGTGGTATCCTTGCTCCTGTTCGTCCCATTCCAAGACGGTGAAGTCGTAAGGGTCGCCGACGTGCGGCGGCTCGGAGAAATTATCATGCGGCGGCGGCGAGGGACACTGCCATTCGAGACTCCGACCGCCCCAGGGGTTGGCCGGGGCCTTCTTCCCTCTGAACAATGAATGAATCAGGTAGAAGGCGATGAGGAAGAACCCCGCGGCCATGATGAACGACCCGATCGACGACCAGAAGTTGTACGTGGCGAACAGTTCCGTCACCTCCGGGTTCCAGTTGTCGCCCGCGTAATCCTGATATCGCCGAGGCATACCTTTGCTACCCAGCATGAATTGGGTGAAGAACGTCAGGTTGAACCCAATGAATATCAGCCCGCAGGCGATCCGGCCCAAGAACTCCGAATACATCCGTCCGGTGATCTTCGGCCACCAGTGATGGATGCCGCCGATCATCGCGATCAACGCACCGCCCATCATCGTGTAGTGGAAATGGGCCACCACGAAATAGGTGTCGTGCAGGTGGATGTTGGTAGCCAGGGTGCCCAGGTGCAAACCGGTCAATCCGGAGATCGTGAATAAGAACAGAAACGACAACGCGTAGAGCATCGGCGTGTTGAAGCTGATCGATCCCTTGTACAGCGTCGCCAGCCAGTTGAACACCTTGACCGCCGAGGGGATCGCCACGCTGAACGTGATCGCAGAGAACACGACGTTCATCAGCGGCGACTGGCCGGAGAGGAACATGTGATGTCCCCAGACGATGAAGCTGAAGATCGCAATCGCCACCGAACTGAAGGCGATGAACTTGTAGCCGAAAATGTGTTTGTGGCTATGGACGGAGATCAGTTCGGAGATGATCCCCATCCCGGGCAAGATCATGATGTACACGGCTGGGTGGGAGTAGAACCAGAAGAAGTGCTGGAAGAGGACGGGATCGCCGCCGAGGGCCGGATCGAAGATACCGATCCCGAACGTCCGCTCCACGGCCAGCAGGGCGACCGTGATGCCGATGACCGGCGTGGCCATCACCTGCAGAATCCCCGTGGAGTAGATAGCCCACAGAAATAGCGGCATGCGGAACCACGTCATCCCCGGCGGGCGTAGCCGATGAATGGTCACGATGAAGTTGATCCCGGTGAAGATCGAACTGAACCCCAGCACGAACACCGCGAAGGTGACCAGTAGAATTCCGTCCATCTGCGTTCCGGTCGTACTGTACGGCACGTATAGCGTCCAGCCGGTATCAACCCCACCGAAGAATATCGACGACACAGCGAGGACCGCGCCCGTCACCCACAAGTAGTAGCTGAAAAGGTTCAACCGGGGGAACGCTACGTCCTTCGCCCCCAGCATAATTGGTAGGACGAAATTGCCCAGCGACGCGGGGACGCTGGGGATAATCACCAGGAACACCATGATCGCCCCGTGAAGCGTGAAGACCATGTTGTACTGGTCCTGGGTCAGGATCTGCTCACCGGGGAACATCAGTTCCAGTCGCACGAGCGTCGCGAACATCCCGCCCAGGAAGAACGCCGTCAGGATCGAGATGAGATACATGATCCCGATGCGCTTGTGATCCAGCGTCCCCATCCACGACATGATGCCGCTGGAGTGTGTGAGATAGTTGTCGACATGCGCTGCGCCGCCCCCAGCCGTCGATTTGGTCGTATCAATCGTGCTCATCTCATTGCGGCTCCTCAGTCCCGACGACGATGTCTGCTCGCTTCACTTCGATCAGCTTGCCATCGTCGTCGACCAGCTCATCGAGACGCATGATCATCTGGATCATCGCCTCCACGCCCCGCGTACCGAGTTGGTCGGCTATGGTCGCAGTCATCGAGCTGGGATAGGCCTCGCCTTGGGCGTTCGCCGCGATTTGGTCGTACGGCTTGCGAATCGAGCTTCGCAGATAGTCTTCGTTCACGGTCACGGGGCCACCGACGGCTAACTTGCGCGTTCCGCCACTCTTGAAAAGCTCGTGTGCTTCCTGAAGCGACGGACCGATCAACGGCGATCCGTCCGTGGTATGACAAGTCGAGCAACGGTTGTAGAGAACCACTCCGGCCTTGTGGAGGTCTTCATCCGGAACCTTGTCCAGCCAGTTCGCCAGCTCGTCGATCACGCCCTCAAACTCGAACTGGTTATAGACGATGACCTTTCCCACCATCTGTGCATGTTGGGTGCCGCAGTACTCAGCGCAGTACAGCTCGAATTCGCCCTCCCGCGTCGCCTCGAACCACAGCTCGGTACGGCGCCCGGGCACCGCGTCCATCTTCACCCGAAACGCCGGGATGAACAGGGAGTGCAACACATCGTTGGCGCGCAGGTTGATCTTGACCGGACGACCAACGGGAACGTGGAGAATGTTGATATCCGTCGCGCCGTTGGGGTAGTTGAAGCTCCAGTACCATTGCTGGCCGACCGCCTCGATTTCGTAGGAGTTCTCGGGCGGCGTCGTGATGTTCACATAGCCCTTGAGCCCGAGATAGAAGATCACGACGACGAGAATCATCGGGATTGCGGTCCAAGTAATCTCCAGCGGCGTATTATGTATCGGGCTCTCTGTGCTCGCCACATGCTCCCGCCGGCGATACTTGAACATAAACCACAGCATCACCACCACGATCAGCACGAAGAAAAAGATGCTGATCCCGGTGATCAGGTTGAACACAAAATCGACCTCCGGCGCAGTCGTCGAGGCCGATTCCGGGAACCAGAATCCCCCGCTCGTACCTCCGGCGGAAGTCAGCAGCGAAAGAATTGGAGTCAGGAGAGTCAAGGTTGCAATCCCCCCAACACCGGTTTGTGCCGTCTGATCTTCACTTCATGTCGCCACAGCATGCCCAAACCGACCAGGATGACCAACATCGTGGCTAGACCGCTGAGGGTCATGATTCTCCGCGCCGCCACGACGTACTTGCCCGCTGCCGGATCAAAGGTCGAGCACCACAGCACGAGGCGATCCCACGGCGAACCGATCGAGCCCTGTGACGCTTCGATCAGCGCCTTGTCCAGTGTCTCGCTATCCGGCATCACCGTATTGATGTATCGCGAAAGTCGTCCAGTCGGCGTAGCCACAATAATGGTTGCTGCATGGGCATAGTCGCCGGTGCGCTCGACATATCGATACCGAAAACCGAGCGATTCCGTCAACGCCTTGATGCTCTGCTCGTCGCCGGTGAGAAAATGCCAACCGTCAGCTGCTTTCTCCCGCTTGTATACACCCAGGTAGTTTCGCTTCTTGACTTGGGCCAGTCGATACTCTTCGTCAGGGCTGATCGTGAAGGTCACGATCTGGAAGTCCTCGCCGGCCGACCATTCGATCTCGTTGAGCGCCTCGGTCACGCCGTTCAGCGTGGCCGAACAAAGGTTGCGACAGCGATAAAAGACAGGCGTGATCACGACGGGTACGCCGCGATTGAAATACTCGCCCAGCGTGACGGTTCGGCCGGTGTCATCGACAAACTGAAGATCAAGCGGCAGCTGCTCGTCGAGTCGTTCGTCAATCCCCACGCCCTCAGGCGGGTCGGTAACATTTTGCTGCGGGACTTGAGCTATCGACGACGCGCCGCAAACAACGAACGTTGTGCTAACCGCTGCGATCCAGCTCAACCGAGCGGTGGATGGATTTGTGCTGATTCGCAACGTCATGGCTTTCCACCCGACGATGCACCGGTATTTCCTGCGACCACAAGTTCCATTGCTCGTTCAATGGGGATGACCAGTTCGCGAACGATCTCACCGTTGTCGTCGCGCTCCTCCCAGTGGGCCGAGTCAGTCAGACGTCCTTCCTGCTGGATGCGAGCGGTCGTCACGTCGTCGATGTCCACCTGCACGACCTGTGTGTCCACTTGGGTAGCTTTTACGTTGTAGTACAGTGCCGTCACCCCCAGCATCGTCACGATCAGCAGCACCGCGCCGATGAATCCCAACAGCGAGGTCGAGCCCGCCGATGGATCTTCGTGGTCATCAAGGTTGTGTTCGTAGTGGTCAGTCATTGGTGGTTGGTCGTTAGTTGTTGGTTCTTCTTACCTAATGCCGCGTGCCTTCTTAGTAATTCTCGAACGCTAAAGACTCGGCCAGCCGTGGGTCTTGCTCAGGTATGAGTGATTGCCCGCGCAAGCCGAACGCCGTTCCCGCCACCATCATCGCAGCCAACCCAATCACAAGCGTCACATCGAACAGTTGCCAGTTCAGATCATACGCTGCGTACTGGGCCCCCTGGAATTCCGTCACGAGGGCTGCGTAGTCGCCTTGGACGGAGTGGATGAGTTCAACGGGAACAGACGGCATCCCTAGCCAATACATGTCAATGAAATGAATGGCGACCATCCACGCCGCCGCCGCTGCCAGCACACCCTTGAATCGTTTGGGATGCCTGGACAGTAGGAACATAAACGGGATGAGGAAGTGGCCCAGGATCAACCCAACACTCAGGAGCTTCCAAGAGCCGAGCTGGCGGATCAGGAACCACGTCGTTTCCTCAGGAATGTTGCCGTACCAGATCAACATGTATTGGCTGTAGGCGATGTAGGACCAGAATATGATGCCGAACGCAAACAGGAACTTGCCCAAGTCCTGGTAATGCTCAAGGCTGACCGATTCGGTGATCCGCCCGCTACGTTGCAGGAAGTAGAGGAGCAGAATCATCGTCGCGGCGAATCCGCAGCAACTGGCCGCAAAGAAGTACACGCCGAACATCGTGCTAAACCACGTGAATTCCAAGGTCATCAGCCAATCGATCACGGCGAATGACTGTGTAAAGGAATACAGGATCATTCCCGGAGCGGCCACCGACTGCATGCGCGAGGTCAGTGTCGGATCGCCGGAAGTGTCTTGCGCGATCGAGTTCCCTACGAAGAAGCGAGCGAGCGCAAACCAAATCACGAAATACAGCGCCGCACGAGCCGTCCAGAACCATGGTGTCAAGTAGGGCTGTTTGCTTCGCAGAAGGTCGGCTTCTGCTGGTGAGTCTAGTAAGAGCTGTTCTACCCCACCCGCCCAGTGGTAGAGATCGCCCGACCACACCAAGACCACGATCGGGATGAAGCCGATCCATATCCATTTGAGGTTCGACGCCAACCCTTCGCTGATGCGCCGAATCGCCACGCTCCAGCCGGCCCGCGTCAGGTGTTGGAGCATCGTGAAGAAGAGTCCGCCCAGGCAGATACTCAATACGAAACAGTATGCAACAACATAGGCCCGCCAGAACCGATCCCAATCCTTGACAAGGAACCCCAGCACAATACTGACGATGATCAGCATGAGGCCCAGCCCGCCCAGCCGCATGTACAGCTTCGGGCCCAAGTTGCCCAGATAACGGTCTTCACGTCCAAGCGATGGGGCGTTCACGATCTACTCGGTCTCCGGATTGAGTGGGACCAGCGGCAAGTCCGATCGCTGGTCCGGCGGCAGGTCATTGAGATCGGCCGCCTGACTTCGCTGCAATGCCTTGACATACGCAAGAATCGCCCATCGATCTTCGGTGGGAATCTGGGCTGCATACCCGGACATGTTCCGCACGCCATTGGTGATCGTGTTGAACGTCTGTCCAAGCGGTTGCTCGCGGATCAGTCGCTCGTGCACACTCTTGGGTTGAACCCACGTCGTACCGTTGCGGCCCACCTTCACCAGCTCCATCGCCCGCTGGTTGACCATGCCGTCGCCATAGCCGGCGTAGCCGTGGCAAGGGGTGCAATAGATGTTGAATCGGTCTTGTCCGCGATACATAAGCTCAAGATTCACCTGGACCTGCGGCGGGAAGGTCGTGGCCCAACCATTATCCACCACCCCGCGGTCAAAATGATCGTCCGCCTCGAGCCGGCCGCGGGCAATGGTGCCCGCCACCGGCGGCCTCATCGCGCGGCCGTCGGCGAACAGCGGGTTAGCGTGCTGGGCTCGGAACTTCGGCTGATTGTCCATGTCCTGAATGATGTGGATTCTCGTACGAGCAGACGGCACCGCCCTGGCCATAGCCGCCAGTGCAAACGGGATCGACCCGATGACAATCAGAATCGTCATAATGACAACTGCGATCTTCGTCATGACCTACGCCTGCACCTCCTCGACCGCCGAGGCGCCTAACGAACTCAAAAGCTGCTCAGTCTTAGCGCGGTAAAACTTCGGATCCTTCGCCTCGATGATGATGAAGAAGCGATCATCGGTCACACGCAAGAATCGCTCGTTATTGAAGCAGGGGTGATACAGCTGCGGCAACTTGTTCAGCAGCATGAGAAAAACCACAGCGCCGATCGCTGCCAGCAGAACCGTCAGCTCGAACATCACCGGAATCCAAGTGGGAACACTAGCGAACGGCTTTCCGCTCACGAGGAATGCATACCCGGTGACCCAGATGGGACCACCCCAGATTTCCAGGTTGGTCGCGTTGGTGAACCATTGAAGCACCATGCCGATTATCCCGCCGGTGATCCCTGCGCCCAAGACCAGCCACGGCAGGATCGTGGGCCGAATCCCCATCGCCTTGTCCAGCCCGTGGACGGGAAACGGCGTGCAGCAATCCCACCATTTATATCCAGCTTCATGCACTTTCTTGGCTGCACTGAGGATCGCGCCAGGCGTTTCGAACTCAGCCAGCAAGCCGTACAGCTTCGCCGACGACCCGTCGCCTGACGAGGGCGACACGGTGGTGTGCGGCGACTGAGCAGGTGCGGCGGTTGTACCGGCAACGTCGTTCACACGCTCGCCTCCTTGTCGTGGTCGTCAGCATGTGGGTTCGCCGCCGGCATTATTGCCTTGACCTCCGCGATCGCGATCACCGGCAAGTACCGAATAAACAGCAGGAATAGCGTCATGAACAGCCCGAAACTTCCCGCCAACATCAACAAGTCAACCCACGTCGGATTGAAGTAATCCCAGTTGGCCGGCAGATAATCCTGGCTCAGCGAAGTGACGATGATCACGAATCGCTCAAACCACATGCCCACGTTCACCAGCAGGCATATCACGAACATGATCGGGATGCTCTGTCGGGCTTTCTTGAACCAGAACAATTGCGGAATTATCACGTTGCACGAGACCATGATCCAATACGCCCACGCGTATTGACCAAACGCGCGGTTGACGAACGCGAATGATTCGTACATCGCCCCGCTGTACCAGGCGGTGAAGAACTCCATCACGTAGGCGTAGCCCACCATTGAGCCGGTCACCAAAATGATCTTGTTCATGTTCTCTAGGTGCCGCATGGTGATGAAGTCTTTGAGTCCCCACCATTGCCGGGCAGGGATGGCCAGCGTCATCACCATGGCGAACCCGCTGAAGATCGCCCCGGCCACGAAGTACGGCGGGAAGATCGTTGTATGCCAGCCGGGGACTTGTGCGACCGCAAAGTCGAACGACACGACCGAGTGGACGGACAAGACCAGCGGCGTCGCCAGCGCTGCCAGCAGCAGGTAAGCCCGCTCATAACGGTGCCAGTGTCGTATGCTGCCCCGCCAACCTAGAGCAAAGATGCCGTAGCTGATCGCCTTGAGCTTGGTCTTTGCCCGGTCGCGGAGCGTCGCCAAATCAGGAATCATCCCCACGTACCAAAACAGCAGCGACACCGTGAAGTACGTACCAACCGCAAAAACGTCCCACACCAGTGGGCTACGAAACTGCGGCCACATCTCCATTTGATTGGGGATGGGAAACATCCAATAGCTCAACCACACTCGTCCGACGTGGATACCCGGGAACATGCCGGCGCAAATCACAGCAAAGATCGTCATCGCCTCGGCGAACCGGTTGATCGCGGTGCGCCACTTCTGCCTGAAAAGGTATAGGATGGCGGAGATCAACGTACCGGCGTGACCGATCCCGACCCAGAAGACGAAGTTGACGATTGGGAAACCCCACATCGCCGGGTTCTGGTTGCCCCACACGCCGACGCCGGTCCAGAACAAGTAGCCGATCAGTATGCCGAGGATCATCAGGAATACCGAGGAGATACCGAAGGCGATATACCACGCTCTGGGT
>CBDUST010000149.1:0-10364 GCA_965369945.1 uncultured bacterium
CTTCGGATGGGAAGATTGTGATGCCTAGGTCGTGACACAGATCGATGTCATCCGACTCGAAAGTATCTTCCAGAGCACCTGAGGCATGAAAGCCCCGGAACGCGTTGAACGAATCGGCGACCACTGTCTTCGCCCCCCCGGGGACAAATATGTCGATATTGTCAAACGCAAGTGTATTGCCGGCCACGCTCCCGCCTGCGAATAAGCGAAAACCTGACGGCGTCGGGGCGCCGGCCGCCCCACCCCATAAATAGCGATCGAGTGCATCATAGGTGTACGTCGTCTCGGTAGTCAGATCCGTAAGGGTAACCTCTAGTACTCGGTTAGTAACCAGATCAAAGGTCATCGATTGGCTATACCAATGGTCTGTGTCCAAGCCCTGAAAATTTGCGTCTGGAATCTCTTCGATTAGTTGCGTACCCGCGGCGTCAAACCAGACCATGTCTGCGTTCCAGTTCGCGGCGGTATTAGGGTCAGTCCAACGCGCCAGCAGGATGCAGGTGGCCGCATTGGGAAACAATTGAGTGGAAAAACTGCCCGTGTTCTGGGCGGTAGGAAGTTCCCCCGTGAACGTCACCGCGATGTCGTAACTTACGGTCCATACGTCACTGCCGGCGTAACTCATGTCGCGCTGAGCCCGAGCGAAGAAAAGCGTGGGATCGCCCGCGGGTCCGGTGCCTGCGACGAATTGCTTGCCGCCCTTATTAGGATTGAAGGGCAATCCAAGTACGTTGTCGACATAGGTGTAGGCCAGGTAGTCCACGCTATCGGTGTCAGGCGGAATGTAGAATCCGTCCTGGCCCGTCAGCACAACTCCGGTATCGGAGGCGTTTAATGACTCAAAAGTAGTGGAATACTGTGCGATTGCGGCAGGCGCCATGCAACCGACCAATAGCAGCGCAAGTATCGTGTTTCTCATGTCACCGTCTCCTCATCGTGAAACAACAATTTTGAGGCACGCAGAACCGGCGGTCGATTTGTCAACGCAGGAGTCTGAGTACACGTGTGTCTTCCTCCCACAGAGCAGGCCCAAGCGCGCCAGGCGTATCTTGATACCGGCGCTAAGCTATGGCGGCGAAATTCCGGTGTCAAGAGAATTCTCGCCATACCCGAAACGCTCAGACACCGCTGCCGTCTCCACGCCTGTGGGGTGCCCTAGAACTGGGGCTTCACGAGGCGTCAACCGGCCCTCCAGTTGCAGCGGCAGCCTTGGCGAGGGATGATCCCGCGCTTCAGATGGAGATCGCTGAGTTCCAACAGTTGATTCGTGACCGGTACTACGCCACCGATTCTGCGCGCGGGCCGGCGGCGACGTTCCTGTGGCTGACCGAAGAGTTCGGCGAGCTGGCCGAAGCCTTGGGAAGGTACGAGCGAGGCGAGGACGTTCACGATCAGCTTCAGGGCGAGTTTGCCGACGTTCTGGCGTGGCTGACGACTCTGGCCAATATCACTGAGGTCGATCTGGAGGCGGCGATACGGCGCAAGTACGTGGATGGCGGCGGACCGGAGGGGACGAAGTAGAACAGGCAAAGAGGGGACGCTTCGCGTCACCCGCTAAACTGGGTGGCGATGAGTTGCCGAATCGATGACATTTTCGCTGAGCTTCGAGCGGAGGGTCGCACGGCATTGATGCCGTTTGTGACCGCGGGCTACCCCTCGCCGCAGACAACAGCGGCAGTAATTCCAGCACTGGAGCAAGCCGGTGCGCACATCGTTGAGCTGGGTATTCCGTTTTCCGATCCAATCGCAGACGGCCCGGTGATCGCCGCCTCAATGCACGAAGCGCTATTGGGCGGTGTCACCCCGACGGCCGTGTTCGGCATGGTGCGTCAGCTTCGCCCGCAGACCAAGCTCGGTCTATTGGCGATGGTCAGTGATTCGATCATTCACCGGATGGGAGCAGCCCGATTCGTCAGCGAGGCGGCTGATGCGGGCTTCGATGGCTTGATCGTTCCTGACATCGATGTCGATTCCGCCGAGGCTGTTCGCAGCCTGATTCAGGATCACGGCATGTCATTGAGCCTTTTGATCGCCCCCACGACGCCGGAAGAGAGGATCGGCCGAATCACAAGTCTGTGCAGCGGCTTCGTTTACCTACTAGCGCGTGTGGGGATCACGGGCGAACAAGAGGCCGCGCCGGACATCGCCGATCAGGTCTGGATCGTGCGTCAACACACCGATCTGCCGATCGCGGTGGGGTTCGGCATCTCCCGGCCCGAGCATGTCGCGGCAGTGACGGCATCCGCCGACGCAGCGATTGTCGGCTCCGCACTGGTCCGGCGGATGGGAAACGCCAAGGACCCGGTCCAAGAGGTTGTCTCCTTCATCCGTCCGTTGGCGGAGAATCTCATGACGAGGTCGGTCCGGTGAATCACAGCCGGTCAGCTTGGTCAGGTTATCCACATTCCCTGGCATATGAACTTCTGAATCTCGGGCTGGGTACCCAACATCTTGGGCCAGACCTGCTCCGCTTGCGACCTGGCGCAGGGGCGGCATACTGCACGCTGTGTTGGGCAATCTTGTTTCTTGAGCGTTCAATTCCGAGGAGACCCGATGACCGCCTCGCATCTCAACCACCCGCCTACCGACGCCGAATGGATCCTTGACATGGAATCCGCTGATGAACCCTTGACTACTGACGTGTTCGGTACGCTCACGTTCACCGGCGACGTGATGCTCAAGCGTTTGTCCGAAAACGTGTACAAGAAGCTCCAACGAACTATGCAGCAGGGTTTACCGCTCGATCCAGCTATCGCCAACACTGTGGCCGAGGCGATGAAGGACTGGGCCCTGGAGCACGGCTGCACGCACTACTGCCATTGGTTCCAGCCGCTGACCGGTTCGACAGCCGAGAAGCACGATGCGTTCTTGAGTCCCGACAGCAACGGGCGGGCGATCGCGCGGTTCTCGGGCGAGCAACTGATCCGAGGCGAGTCGGATGCAAGTTCCTTCCCCTCCGGCGGCATTCGCGATACCTATGAAGCGCGGGGTTATACAGCTTGGGACGCGACGAGCCCGGCGTTCATCCTTCGCACAGGCCGGTACGCAACACTGTGCATCCCCACGGCGTTCGTGTCGTGGACTGGTGAGGCGCTGGACACGAAGACCCCCCTACTCCGCTCGATCCAGGCCGTCAGCGAGCATGCGATGCGCATCCTGAAGATCTTTGGCACTGACAAGGGTGTATCGCAGGTCATCACGACGCTTGGTTCGGAGCAAGAGTATTTCCTGATCGACGAAGAATTCTACCATCGTCGCCCCGACTTGCAGATGTGTGGGCGAACGGTCATCGGTGCGCCTTCACCGAAGGGACACCAGCTCGATGATCATTACTTTGGAGCGATTCCTGAGCGCGTGATGGGGTTCATGAGCGAATGCGAACGCCGGCTTTACGAATTAGGTGTTCCGGTGATGACCCGCCACAACGAAGTCGCCCCGGGCCAGTACGAAATCGCACCCGTGTTCGAGAACGCCAACGTGGCCACCGACCATCAGATGTTGATGATGCACGTGCTCAGGTCGTGTGCCCCGCATCATGGACTCGCGTGTCTATTGCACGAGAAACCCTTTGCGGGCGTAAACGGCTCCGGCAAACACAACAATTGGTCGCTCGCGACGGATACAGGCGTGAATCTGCTTGATCCGCAAGAAGAAACACACACGAACATGCAGTTTCTCGTGTTCGTCTGCGCTGTGATTCGAGCGGTCGATATGCACGCCGATCTCATTCGAGCCGCAGTCGCTAGTGCGGGTAACGACCACCGGCTCGGCGCGAACGAGGCCCCGCCGGCGATCATCTCGATCTTTCTTGGCGAAATGCTCAACGATATTCTCGATCAGTTGGAGCGCGGTGAGACAAGCTCGACGAAGAAGGGCGGCAAGCTTGACCTGGGTGCGCACACGCTGCCGCAGATACCCCGCCACAGCAGTGATAGGAACCGTACGAGTCCGTTCGCGTTCACCGGCAACAAGTTCGAGGTTCGCACGGTCGGCGCCAGCGCTTCCATCGCATGGCCCAATACGGTGCTCAATACCATCGTCGCCGAGTCGCTGGACTACGTAGCGACCGAGCTTGAGAGCAACGCCGGGCAGAACCCCTCAGAACAGGACCTGGAAAAAGCTGTCAAATCGGTCTTGAGGGAAATCGTGAAGCAACACCGACGAGTGGTGTTCGACGGTGATAACTATGATGCGAAATGGCACAACGAGGCTCAGAAGCGCGGACTGCCCAATCTACGATCCGCGGTGGATGCGCTGCCGGCATTGAAGGCGAAGGAAACCCTGGAGCTGTTCGCCAGGTACGGCGTGCTAAACAACCGTGAACTGAACGCTCGCGCCGATGTGCTCCAAGAGCAGTACAACACGATCGTCCGGATCGAAGCACGCACAATGGTCTCGATGATCCATACCCACGTGCTGCCGGCGACTGTGCGAGCCCAGACGGAGTTGGCCGAGTCGGTTGCGGCGACCCAGGCGGCAGGGGTTGAGAGCGAATCGACCCGTGTACAGCTGCAAGAGCTTCAGCAGATGATCGCAACGCTGCGGTCGGCAACCAACGCCCTGTGCGAAGCCGAGAGGCATCAACTGACGGAAATGGATCGTGACGCCAAGCACATCCAGGACAAGTTGGTCCCAGCCATGGAACAGGCTCGGTCAGCCGCCGATCTCTTGGAGGCCCTCACGCCGGACGATCTGTGGACGCTGCCGACGTATACCGAGATGTTGTTCATGCGGTGAATCCCTCGGTGCCCGGGGCGTCGTGGAGCAGATCTCCGGCCGTGAAGGACGGCCAGAGACCAGTTGAGGTATCCATCTCCATAGGGATTCGACGGCTTGAGGCAGCGCCGTAGTTGGTTCGACCAGCACGTTGTGATACCTTGGTGGTCGTCCCGTGCAGCGCGGGCAACCTCGAAGACGGAAACCCAACCCATGGCTGACGCTCCCGCCACCGCCGACACAAGCACAGAGATCGTTCCTGACGTTACGGTCGAAGACGTCGGACCAGCCAAGAAACGGCTGACGATCACCATCCCCCCAGAGATGATCGCCGAGAAGCTCGAAGACTCGGTGGGAACAATGTCCGCGAACACCGCGCTGCCCGGATTCCGTAGAGGCAAGGCGCCCAGGAAACTGCTGGAGCGCCGATTTGGGGAAGCGGTCCGGAAGGAGACCAAGAACCAACTTCTCGCTGAGGCCTATACCAAGGCGATCGAAGACAAGGCGATCAAGGCAGTCGGCGATCCGGAGCCGGTCACGCCTGCCGATGAACTGGAATTGCAAGAGGGCAAGCCGCTTACCTTCATCGTTGAAATCGAGGTCGCCCCGGAGTTTGAACTTCCGAACCTCGAGGGCATCGAGATCAAGCGACCCACCTTTGAGATAACCGACGAAGATCTTGAGGCCGAACTGACCAGGCAGCGAACGATGATGGGGGAATCGGTAAAGATCGACGAATCGTTCGTTGCCAATGATCTCATTGCCGGTCAGGTCACCATCACCAAGGAAGGCGAGACAAAACCGCTCGTCAACGATGAATACACGGTTGTCGCTGTTCCCGCTGAAGACGACGGCGGTCGTGGGCCGATTCTCGGCCTCATGATTGATGGCTTAGCTAACCTTCTCAAGGACAAGCGGCTTGGCGATACGCTGACGATGCAAACCACCGGCCCGGAGGCGCACGAACGTGAAGAGGTGCGCGGCGCGAAGTTGACGATCGAGTTGCGGCTGGCCGCTGCGGAGCGTACAAACCCCGCCTCGCTGGAGCACGTCGTCGAAGCGTACGGAGTCGGTAGTGAACAAAATCTTCGAGAGCAAATTCGGCTTGCCTTGCAACGGCGTAATGAACAAGACCTCGCCTCAGCCATGCGCCATCAAGTGCATGACTATCTCCTTGAGGCCGTGGACTTGGAGTTACCTGAGAAGCTCTCTGCGGCGCAGGCGGCACGCAACCTGGAGCAGCAACGCATCGAGCTTTTGGATCGCGGGCTCATGCCGGCGCAGGTCGAGGCGAGACTGGCCGAGACTCGGTCCGCCTCCGAAGAGATGACGCGCAATCGACTCAAGCTGTTGTTCATTCTGCATCAACTTGCCGAGCACTTCAAGATCGATGTCTCGGAACAGGAAGTCAACGGACGGATCGCATCGATCGCCGCTCATCGCGGGCTCCGGCCTGACCAGGTTCGCGCCGAACTAACCCAGACGGGCCGGCTCAGTGAGGTCGCCCAGGTGATCCGGCAGCACAAGGCCGCAGACCGCGTGGTCGCCAGCGCTAAAGTGACTGATATCCCAGCTGCAGATTGGTTGGCTGAGCGTTCCAAGTCCAAGGGTGAGGGCGCCAAGAAGCCCAAGACGGCCAGCAAGACCAAGAAAACGACTCCTGCGAAGGCTGCTTCGACCAAGAGTCCGACCAAGAAGAAGACGGCCGGCGGCTCTAAGAAGTAATCGTTCCCCGGACGTGAGCTTCCTTCGGCAATCGCGTAAAGTCTGGGTATGACTATCGGCGCGCGGCGATGGAGCATTCTGGCTCAGACCGCTGAGGATCTCTTCGGGCAGGTGATGCCATGGCTGATAATGCTGCTTGGCGTGGTCGTCGTTGGCGGTGCGGGAATCTATCTGGTGCGTCGGATGCTGCAAGGCGGTCCCAGCGCATCCGACCAGAGCTTCACGCTGCACGAGTTGCGCCAAATGCGTGAGGAAGGGCAGCTGAGCGACGAGGAATTCGAGCAAGCCAAGGCACTGATAATCGGACGGGTTGGTGATCGCCCGTCATCCGGTTCTGCGATCGGACCTCAAGATGATGAGCACGACTCGCGCGCTGAGTGATAGTCCGAAATGCGCTATATTCATTGAGTTAGAGGGATTTGATTGGCGATCAGAGAATCGCTGGGCTACCTTTAGACGATGCAGGTGTAGCCCGATACACTAGGGTTGGAGTACCGCCTTGCCATGGCGTGGGCTATGGCCGTAGTGTGTTGCCGCGTCGTGAGTCCCATATGAGCAGTTCAGCGCAGTTTGATCCGCATAATCGTCCGGAACCACAGGACGCCGCCAGTTCCGGCGGTGGTCGCCGTGGTACATCCGGGCCCAAGGGAAGCGGCTCCGGCACCAGTTTCAGCGGAGGTGGAGGCGGCTCCGGTGGCGACAGCGGATTCCGTGGCCGCAAAGTCACGACCTGTTCGTTCTGTGGCAAGACCTCCCGTGAAGTCGGGCCCATGGTCGAAGGGCCCAACGACATCTACATCTGTTCCAACTGCACCGATCTTTGCCAGAACATCTTCCGGCAAGAGCGCCGCAGAGTCAGCAGCGCCCGGCCGCTCTTCACCGCAATCCCGGCTCCGCGACAGATCAAGGAATTCCTCGATCAGTACGTCATCGGCCAGGATCACGCCAAGAAGGCGCTCGCCGTTGCGGTGCATAACCACTACAAGCGGTTGACCCAGATCGACAACGAAGATGCCCCGGTCGAGCTGGATAAGTCCAACGTGCTGCTCATCGGCCCGACGGGAACGGGCAAGACATTGTTGGCCAAAACATTAGCGCGAATCCTCAACGTGCCCTTCGCGATCGGCGACGCCACAACACTCACCGAGGCTGGTTATGTGGGAGAGGATGTCGAGAACTTGCTGCTAAAGCTGCTGCAAGCCGCCGATTACGATCGCGAAGCTGCCCAGCGCGGCATCATTTACATCGACGAGATCGACAAGATCGGAAAAACCTCGCAGAATGTCTCGATCACGCGGGACGTCTCCGGCGAAGGCGTGCAACAGTCCTTGCTGAAGATGCTTGAGGGTGTCATCGCCAACGTGCCACCTCAGGGCGGGCGAAAGCATCCGGAACAGCAATACATCCAGATGGATACAACTCAGATTCTGTTCATCTGTGGTGGGTCGTTCACCGGCATCGACGAGATTGTTCGCAAGCGACTCGGGCGGCAGCGCATCGGATTCGCTGAGACAACCGACGACGACAAGAGCAAACAAGAGCAACTCAGTAGTATTCTCGCTCAGATCACGCCCGAGGATGTCTTGGAGTTCGGGCTGATTCCCGAGCTGGTTGGGCGCCTGCCCATCATCTGCCCGTTAATGCCGCTTACCCGAGATGCGATGGTGGAGATACTTACCGAGCCAAAGAACGCGCTTGTCAAGCAGTATTGTCACTTGTTCACCTTGGAAGGAGCGACGCTGCATTTCACCGACGACGCGCTGGACGTCATCGCCGATCGGGCGATGAAGCGCGAGACTGGGGCACGAGCCCTGCGGGCGGTCGTCGACGAATTCATGCTGGATGTCATGTATGAACTGCCGGAGGCGGACTCGGAGGGTGTCAACTACGTGATCGATGCCGAGGCGATCGAGAACAAGCTGACCCTGGACGAGCTTCCGCAGCGCAAGGCCAAGGAGTCGGCGTAGGTCCGGCCCCTACCAGGCAGCCAGATCCCCCGACGTTACCGGTCTCTGATATCCGGCGTCGAAATCGGCCCAAAGCCGGGTTTCTTGCCTTCCCCGCGAAGCTATCTATACTGCCCGGCCCAAGTTTCACCGGAACGCTGAGCCCTCCTCATGCCACGTGTCTGTTACTTCACCGGAGCCCGCACAAAGAAGGGCAACAAGCTGCGCCATCGTGGTCGGGCCAAATACCTGGGCGGGATCGGCACCAAGGTAACCTCCTGCACCCGCAGGTCTTTCAAGCCCAACCTTCAAAGCGTGACAGCGGTGGTCGATGGCTCTGCCAAACGCATCCAGGTTTCGACACGGTCCATCCGCCAGGGCCTCGTGGTCAAGCCGCTCAAGCGAAAGTACGCCTACACACGGCCACAAAAACAAGCCCAATCGGCCTAGCGATACCCGAGTCTCCGGCTCAGGTCGGAGGTGATCCCGTTGTCATTTTGGGTGAGCCAGCGAACTCAGGCCGAGCTTAGCACCGAAAACAATTGTGCGGAAAATTCCAGAGTCGATTTGACCTTGCTGCTATACGGCGTACCGTTTTCACTAGATTTGGTCGCGCGCAAATACTAGGGGAAAGACGTCCGGCTCCGCCCGCCAAGGCTGGGCAAACTCAGCCGGACAGACCCAAAACCGCGGTCCGCGCGACCCGATTCACCTTCAGCACCGGTTCTTTCGGGGTGGTCAAAGCGCCGCTGTGTTAGCGCGGCCAGGTCGTATTGATCCGTGATCAAGCGGCAATCGGTGGATCGTGCTGAGCGGTGGGAGCGGCTGATTCCGGGGGGTTCGGCGCTGCTCGAAGACAGCGCCCATTAGGCGGTCTTGTGGAAGGATTCCCCTGCGTGCCCGGTCGGTCCGATCAATCCGACGTTGACAAGGTTCGTGATGCAACGGATCTCGTCGCGCTTATTGCCGAACATGTTTCGTTACATCCCAAGGGGCGCGAACACGTCGGGCTTTGCCCGTTCCATGACGACCACACGCCGTCGCTAACTGTTGTGACCCATAAGGACAACGCCTTTTACAAATGTCACTCTTGCGGCGCCGCTGGTGACGCCTTCCGCTTCGTGATGGACTACCACAAGATGAGCTTCCCGGAGGCGCTGCGCCATCTTGCCGATCGAGCGGGAATAAAACTGAGTGCAGGAGCCGATCGGACCCGCCATGAATCAAGCACCTCAGCAGCCTCGCTGCGCAAGGCAAATGCGATGGCGGCGTCGTTCTTCGGCAAGGTGCTTCAAGATCCTGAACAAGGTGCGGCTGCCCGGTCTGTGATCTGTGATCGAAAAATCGACGGAAGGATGGTTGAGGCATTTGAGCTCGGCGCCGCACCGGCAGAGTGGGATGGGATCGCTCGAAGGGCCCAAGCCAGCAGTATCGGCGTCGAGTCGTTGGAAGCCGCTGGGCTCATCAAATCTCGCCCCCGGTCCGATGGGCATTTCGATTCGTTTCGGAACCGGCTCATCTTCCCAATCTGTGACGAGCTAGGTCGGCCCATCGCATTCGGCGGACGGCAACTCGACCCCGAGGATGAGCCTAAGTACCTCAACAGCCCCGAGAGTTCGATCTTCCACAAATCTCGAACCCTCTACGGCCTGCATCTAGCAAAACGTGCGATCGACCAATCCAAACAAGCGATCGTCGTCGAAGGGTATACAGATGTGATCGCCTGCCACCAGGCGGGGATTGACAACGTGGTCGGGACGCTCGGGACGGCGCTAACGGCCGAACATGTGAAGATGCTTAGGCGGTGGTGCGATACGGTCGTACTGGTCTTTGACGGCGACTCGGCTGGGCGTAAGGCAGCCAACCGAGCAATCGGACGGTTTGCTGATCAAGGCGTTGAACTCTTCTTCAAGGCAGGAATCGACGTCAAGCTCTGTGTCTTGCCTGAGGGACTAGACCCGGATGCCCTTCTCAAAG
>CBDUST010000150.1:0-10353 GCA_965369945.1 uncultured bacterium
CGTGCATCTGACGAAGTTGCGTCAGTGTGCTCTTCCAACCTTGAGCAATTGCAATCGGCAACACCAGAGCATCTAGCGATCGATCCACAGCGTCGATCTGGATCATGGATCGCGTCGCTAAGAGATCCAGTTCGCCGACAGTCTCGACGCGACGGCCAAACAGTAACTGCGTGATGTCTTTTTGCAGGATCATGTTGGCGTAGGGATGGGTGATTCGGCTGCCGGAAATGACGGCGACCGGTCCCGCTGGATGCAGCAGCATGGTCTCAGCGAGACTTCGCCGATCGTCGGGCAGATCGAACCAGCCGGCACTACAACACGTTAGGAGCGCAATGGGATATCTCGCATGGTTGCCATTGAGCCGTGCAAGGTCGTCAACGTTCAGGATGCCGAGGCGCTGTCCGTTGAAGTTCAGGTAATCAAGGCGCTCAGCCGAGCCGTGCCCGATGTAGTTAAATAGCAGCGCTCCGTCGCTCAGCTGTTCAAGCATCGTGTCGGTCAACTTCGACGGGGCGGGACAATAGATCGACGATGCCTTGGCGTAGGTCATCGACACGTCAAACTCGTGCGGCACGAGCCGTGCGACCATCTGCTTGAAAAGCGCCTCAAAGGCCAGGTCGGCCAGTCCGAAGCGTCCTTCACCCGCAGCGTATGCGATACGCCGACGCCACAACCCGAACGGGGCGTCGTGCTCGTATCGCTTGATTTTCTCCAAGACGCCGATGGCGTCGTCGTTGGTTCGCGCGGGGATTCGCCCCAGCGCGATGTCAGGCAGATCGTCGATATCGTCAATCAATTGATACGGATGGTCCGTGGCGTAATTGGCATCGTCGATATCTTGAAGTGCCGGGTCGAGCTGGGGGAAGATCCATGTGGGCACGCCACGCGCATCGGCATCGCCCAACAACAGCACCGCGACGTTCGGCCGTTGATTGTTGTTGGGACTTGCAGCGGTTTGGCGAATTACCTCGCGTAATTCATGACGTTGCGCTGGCAGATTCTCGGTCGGTTCCACTGTGTGGCGCACGACGATCCAGCCGTCTTCGGTTCGATATTCGTCCCAGGCAACTGCGGCAGTGGCGAGGCGCGCCGCGTGGATGATGATGTAGGTGCCGCGCGGAGCGGCCGCAGCTTCGGTTTCACCGTCTATTGATACAGCGGGCGATGTAACAAGCATCGCCCCGATGACGGCAAACATGACTCTGGACCGTTGAAGATTCATACCTGGTTCCATGCTATCGACCGGTTCCGCGAAAACCATTGACGGGTTGGTCGATCGGCACCAACAACTTAACTCCCAGCGGACCCGTTTTATGGCACAAAACCCGCTAGCCCCGGGCTCCGCCCGGGGGCGAACTGGATTGGACGACCGACGCGCCGGACCCCCCGGCAGAGCCGGGGGGTAACGGGTGGGATATCGTGTTGTCACCGTGAAGCGCCGTCTTACCAAGCTCGTCGTGTTCCTCCTCCTCGGCGCGATCGTGAACGTCGCCGTGGCGTGGGGCTGCGCAAAGTGGTTTGACTGGATTGAAATGATAACTCTGCCGCCGACTCAGGCAAAAACGTTTGATCCGGCAACATGGCGACTGGACAACGTGCCGAAGAGCTGGCCTGACAAGCCCTCGTTTGCATTGACGAGACGTACTGGATGGTTCCTGTTCACTGACCAAATGGAGTCCCTGGATGACGAGGGCGTTTTCATCCTGCACGACTTCAGGTTCGGCGTCCCGACTAAGTCCCTCGCCTGCTACAAACTGCTTGTTTCAAAGAAGTCCACGTGGACGACCTCGTGGCGATACGCCAGCAGCCACCTCGGTGGAGACTACCCACTTCCCCTTCGCCCCGTCTGGCCCGGCTTCGCGATCAACACGGTGTTGTACGCGGCGATGCTATGGCTACTGACACTTGGCACGTTCACGGCGCGCCGTTTCTTTCGCCGCAAGCGCGGACACTGCATCAAATGCGGCTACGACCTGCGCGGGACTTCCGGGGGCGGGGGTGCGGTTTGCTCGGAGTGTGGGGCACCGACAACGTAGTGCCCGGCGATGCCAGCGCCGGCTTCTTGAGCCCTCTCCCTCTGGGAGAGGGTTTGGGTGAGGGTCTTTGAAAACCTCCGTTCCTCGCGCGCCGCCCTCACCCCCAACCCCTCTCCCAAGGGGAGAGGGGAGTAAGACCCAGAGCAACTCAGCGCTCTGCGGGCGTCTCGTCCAACATTTCGCGCTTGTCTTTCACCGTGGCGAACTCGTCGGCGTCCGGCGGCGCATCCTTCTCCGTCGAGATCTCCGGCCACTCGGCGGCCAGTCGAGCGTTCAGCTCCAGGTAGTCAGCCCACTCCTCTGGCACATCATCCTCGGCAAATATCGCCTCGACCGGGCATTCGGGAATGCACAAGTCGCAATCGATGCAAACATCCGGATCGATGACCAGACAGTTGGCACCCTCACGAAACGCATCGACTGGGCAGACAGTGACGCAATCGGTGTATTTGCACTTGATGCAAGGTTCAGCCACGACGTAAGTCATGGAAGGTCTCCGACTCGCTTAGACAGAAGATCAACTAAAACTCCGCTGCAAAAAGTTCAACGAGTGTATCCGCCGTACCATCCTCGCGGCAAATATCGATCCGTGACGGGTTCGCCCGGGCGATTGGTGACAACAACTCCGCCTGAGCCTGCCACAAGCGACCCAATCTCTGGTACATCACAGTCATGGCGAAGCAACGCATCGGATGGATCGGCACGGGTGTGATGGGGGCGTCCATGGCTGGGCACTTGGTCGACTCTGGGCACGAGGTGATCATCTATTCGCGGACCAAATCCAAGGCGCAGGCGCTGCTTGATCGAGGAGCAGTGTGGGCGGACAGTCCCGCCGAGGCGGCTGACGGTGTCGATGTCGCCTTCTCGATGGTGGGTTTTCCCGCGGATGTCGAGGCGGTGCATCTGGGTCCGCAGGGCACGCTGACATCACAGCGCCCCCCCACATACATCGTGGACATGACCACCAGTCGGCCGAGTCTGGCTGCGGAAATCGCGGAGCGAGCGGCCGCCAAGGGCGTGGGGAGTATCGACGCACCGGTCAGCGGCGGTGACATCGGGGCTCGCCAGGCGACGCTTTCCATCATGGTCGGCGCGGAGCAGGCAGCGTTCACGGCTGTTGAACCGCTGCTGAACGCTCTCGGGAAGCGGGTGATCCTCCAGGGCGGCCCCGCCGCTGGTCAGCACACCAAGATGGTCAACCAAATCCTCATCGCGACGATGATGATTGGCGTTTGTGAGGGTTTGCTCTATACCGCCAAAGCTGGGCTCGACCCCCTGAGGGTGATCGAATCGGTCGGATCAGGGGCGGCGGGCTCGTGGACTATCAACAATCTGGGCCCACGCATGGTCCGCCGAGATTTCGAGCCCGGCTTCTATGTGGAGCATTTTATCAAGGATTTGTCGATCGCCCTGGAAGAATCGGAGCGAATGGGGTTGACGCTGCCTGGGCTAACCCTCGCCCGGCAGCTCTACGAGGCGGTGAAGGACCAAGGCCACGGCCAGCGGGGGACGCAGGCACTGCTGCTGGCGTTGGAGCAACTCAACGGAATCGACCAGCCGACGCACTAAACTCACAGAATCCGCCGTGACCGCTTGCCCCGAGCCCGCCAAGTGAACACGATAGGGTACATTCGTTGTTTGGAGGAATCTCATGGCCGTCCGCATGGAACTCTCGAGGATCTTCATCCGCGAGATGACCGACATGCAGATCATCGAGCTGAGCGAAGTGGAAGGTGAGCGCACGTTCCCGATCGTGATCGGGCTCCCGGAAGCATTCGCCATTGAGCGGCGACTGAAGGGGATCGAAATTCCCCGGCCACAGACACACGACCTCTTGGCGACGATCATTGGACAGTTGGGCGGACGGCTCAAAGAGATCGTGATCAACGATCTGATCGACGGCACGTTTTTCGCCAAGCTCATCATCGAACAGGATGGTCAGGAGATCGAGGTGGACTCTCGGCCGTCGGATGCGATCGCGCTCGGTGTGGCCCAGGACGTGCCGATTTATGTGGCTGAGCATGTGCTGTTGCAGACCGAGTCGGACGCATCGTCGGGCTTTGATTTGGAACCTGATGATGAAGAAGAGGATTGGGAGTAGTCACGTCACTTTAGGAGACCTCCGGTCGTGTGCACCGGGACGATGCAGCTCGTGAACCCGTTGCCGCAGCAGTACCTCACCCAGGGACTGGGCATAGGCGGCGTCATCAAATCCCAGCCCGACGATTTTGTCGTCGAGGAAATACAGCTGTATGAACCTAAGGGTGAAGGGGAGCATCTGTATCTGCGCATCGAGAAAACCAATGTCTCGCACGGCGAATTGATGAGTTGCCTTCGCAGGCACTTTCGTGTCAAGGAAGTGAACATCGGTTACGCCGGGATGAAGGACAAAGCGGCCGTCACGAGTCAGACGGTCTCGATTCACCTGCCTGCTGAAGATCCGCCCAGTGTCGAGATTGATCACGAACGAATCAACGTGCTTTGGGCCCGTCGGCACACAAACAAGATTCGGCGAGGTCACCTGCGCGGCAACCGTTTCTCGATACGAATCCGGGAGGTGGATCCGTTGAAGGTTACGGTCGTCAAGCGATGCCTCGATCAGCTCCAGCAAACGGGAATGCCCAACTACTTCGGTGTTCAGCGTTTCGGATATCGCTGCAATAACCAGATCCTGGGCGCGGCGATCGTGCGCGAGGATTGGCAGAGCTTGCTCGACGAGCTGTTGGGCGCGACCGGAGCGATGTTTCCGGAGTATCAGCGCGAGCGTCGGGAGCTCTACGATCAGGGGCAATACGTCGAAGCGGCCCGGCAATGGACCCCCGCCAACCGCAACGAGCTGATCGCCGCTCGCGCGATTCGCGACGGTAAGAGTCTGCGTGGCGTTTGTCACTCGTTTGGGCAGACGCCGCTTTCGTTTTGGATCAGCGCGCTGCAATCCGCTGTTTTTAATCGTGTGTTGGATGAGCGGATTCAGCAGGGTAGGTTGCTGACGCTGATGGAGGGTGATCTGGCGTGGAAGCACGATAGTCGCAGCGTGTTTGCGGTTACAGGAGCGGAGTTGGAAGGCGACGAATTGGCCACGCGACTGGAGCGGTTTGAGATATCACCTTCTGGTCCGCTTTTCGGATCGGGGATGACATGCGCCGATGGTTCGGTCGACGAGGCGGAAGTTCGCGCACTTCAAGCGACGGGCGTTCCACTTGAGGCGCTCGCTCAAGTTGGTTACGGCGTACACGGTGCGCGGCGGGCGATGCGCGTTCCGATCGCCAATGTAGAGATCGACAGCGGTGTTGATGAAGAAGGAAACTACATTCATCTCGCCTTTGACTTGCCGCGCGGCGCCTACGCCACGGTGTTGCTGCGCGAGATTATGCGGACATCAATTGACGAGATCGCGAATTTCGCGTCCCGTTGATCAAACGAGCACGCCGTGCTTGGTCAGTGCGTCACGAATCTGCTGTGCCGGTACGCCGACCGGATCGACTCGCTCGGCATGCCAACCGACGTTCCGGGCCGCGACCACATTCTCGTCGGTATCATCGAAGAACAGAATCTGCTTGCCCGTGTAGCCAAGCTGCCGCTCGACGTGACGGTAGATTGCTGGATCGGGTTTGTTTAGCCCGAGCTCGTGTGAGGCGAATCGGTGTCGCAGCCGCCCAACAGTTGGAAACTCGTCCATCCGAGCCCAGTGCTCCGGTGTTGTATTGGAGAGCGCTGCGGTGTCGAGGCCGGCCTGATGGAGCTGATCGACGATCGTCCCGACGCCCTCATATTCGTCGATGAGCCAGGCATCGTGAATGGCCATGATTTCTGTCGGATCATATTGGCCGTCCAACGCGTCGCTCAGTTGCTGGGCGAACTGATTGCCCGTGGTGACTCCGGTCATGTAACGCATCATCAACGTGTCGCGCCTGGGCCCGATCTTGTCCCAATGCGACGCATTGCGCATTTCCAAACCAGCTGCGGCGACGCGCTCCTCCCACGTTTGACAGATGCGAATAATCACACCGCCAAGGTCAAAGCAGACTAATCGCACGCTCTCCGGCATAGGCCTCAACAATTCTACCCGCCCCGAGCCTCGTTGGCCCATCCACCTCACCCCGACCTAGCATAAAAGGGGTCGGGAGTCGTTTCTTGACTCCGATCCGGACATGGGGTATCGTTCGGTGATGCCCAGGCGAGCTCGCTCGATTGTCGGAGGGATGGTCTACCACGTGCTGAACCGGGCGGTCAGACGCGAACGGCTATTCAAACGTGATGCGGACTACGAGGCGTTCGAGCGTGTGCTTGAGGAAGCCCACGACCGTGAGCCGATTCGAATCCTGTCGTACTGCCTGATGCCGAACCACTGGCATCTGGTCGTTTGGCCGCGGGTGGGACACGATGATCAGGTCTCCGAGTTCATGCGCTGGCTGACGTTGACACATGCCCAGCGATGGCACGCGCACTTCAAAACCACAGGCACCGGCCCTATCTACCAGGGAAGGTTCAAAGCGTTTCCAGTGCAAGATGACAAACATCTTTGGACGGTTCTGCGGTACGTGGAACGTAATCCCCTCCGGGCCAATCTTGTTCGACGAGCTGAGGACTGGCAGTGGTCGAGCCTTCGGCGCTTGTCGTGTGGCGACCAGGACGGCGAATCGCTACTGAGCTCGCTGCCTGAGTCAGCCGGCCGACGCCCGCGCAATTGGATGCAGCTCGTGAATCAACCTCACACTGAGCAAGAGCTGGTGCAGATTAGACAGTGCGTGGTCAGAGGACGGCCCTTTGGTCAACCACATTGGGCCACACGCCAAATCAAGCGCCTGGGTCTGGAGGCCACGATTCGAGCGCCCGGCCGTCCTCGCAAAGCTCGCCGCTGATCGTCGGCAAAACCGTCTCGCTGAAGCCTCAACCGCCTAAAAACGACTCCCGACCCCTTTTATGGGAATATGAGGCTAACGAGAGATGGCCTGGGGTGTTTGGCGGGTCTTATGCGCTGCGGGAGGTGCGGCTGCGGTTTTGGGTGCGCCGGCGCTTGAAGAAGTCTTTCAGCAGGGTGGAGCAACGCTCAGCCAGTACGCCGTCGATCACGGTGACTTCGTGGTTCAGCCGCTTGTCCGTGGGAATGTGAAACAGCGTCTTGCACGCGCCCGCTTTGGGGTCGCTGGCGCCATAGATCACCCGGCTGAGCCTGGCATTAACCATCGCCCCGGCACACATCGGGCAAGGCTCCAGTGTCACGGCCAATGTGCAATCGATCAGCCGCCAATCACGCAGGACCTTACCTGCCTCGCTCATGGCTAACAGTTCGGCATGACCCACCGGATCGCGCGTCTCCTCGCGGTTGTTGGCCGCCTCAGCCAGGATCTGTTCGCCTCGATACACGACCGCGCCGACAGGCACTTCACCGTTCGCCGCTGCTTTTTGTGCCAGCACGATTGCGCGCTCCATCATCGCTATGTCGATCGCGCTGACGTTCGGATCACCGCTCCTGGCTAAACGTAACTGAGCCATTCTTCTCCCCCTCCGGAACCGACCTCGTTGTCGAAGTCCAGCCCACGCCGACGCGACCCAAGATCGGATTGAACGAACGTGAAACATCACGAGCGGTCCTCTGGCTCATCGGCCTCTGGGTGTGAAGACTCTCCGTCTGGTGGGGTTCTGTCGCTTGGGCGTTCGGTTTGTGACGGTTCGCCGTCCTGTTCGGCCTCATCATGGGACTTATGAGACCGCCGCAAGCCTATCATAGAGCCCTCGGCTACCGCCTTGGCCGGCGCGATCAGCAGCAGAATTATTCCAAGCTCATACAGCCCATAAAGCGGCACCAGCATCATCAACATCGACAGCGCATCAGCCGGCGTAATCACCGCTGAGACAAGTCCGCAAATGAACAGCGCATACTTCCGCTTGGACCGTAGCGTCGTGATCCGCACAAGGCCCAGCCAACCCAACAGCAGAATCACCAACGGCATCTGAAACGCGATGGCGATCGCCAGGATCAACAGCATAACGAAATCAAGGTAGGTGCTAAGCTGAAACTCCTGCGACATCACGGGTAGGCGGGGCACGAGAATGATCTCGAAGCCGGGTTGTGCGTTGGGGCTCGCTTCACTGCGGGCTGGCCCATCTGATGTGCCCGGGCCTGCAGCGAATTCCACCGCGACGTACAAATCAAGATCTGGCCACTCTAGCCACGCATCGCCCGCTTCGACTGCATCCGGCTCATCAAACCGAATCGGTACGGAGTCAACGGACTCGAGTACCGCCTTCACTCGTGGGTCGTCCAGCGCATCGCCCGGGCCCGGCAAGAGCGCGTTGCCGAACTTCACCAGCACCGTCAGCATCAACGGCAACATGACGTAGTACAGAAGCGCTACGCCGGCCGCCGTGAGGATCGCGCTCCCCGGAATGAGAAAGTGAACGAAGCGCCGTTCGTGCTTAAACAAGCCCGGCCTGATGAAATGCCACGCTTGCAAAAGAATCCATGGAGCTGACAGCACCACCGCCCCGATGATGCTGAGTTTGATCGCGGTCATCAGGGCTTCAGCTGGGCCAAGCACCTGCATGTGCTGGGGCAACCCGTTGTCCCGAAAGACCCGCACCAAAGGCTCTGAGAGCCATTCGATCAGCGGCTTCTTGAAAAGGAACACCACCACCGACAGCGGGATCGGCGCGGCAAGCGCCCACAGAACCCGACGGCGCAGATCCTCCAGGTGGTCGCCGAAGCTCATCGTGAATCGGGTTGGGTCATCCTTGGCGGACATCCGGTGAAGCTTCCTGAGTCAGTCGCGGGTACCATGTACCTTTGAGCACAAAAATAGGCCCAGTTTCCGGACAGGGTATATACCGCAACTCGTCTAAGAGGGTAGTAATGACCTGTCGGCAGAACCCGGATGAGCAGCTGGTCGAGTCCGCTCGCCGGGGAGATCGCGAGGCACAGCAGGAACTGTGGCGTGCCCATCGGCGATGGGTGGCTGCGATCATACTGGCCCATCGCCCCCGGACCGTGGATGTGGAGGACCTGTTGCAGGACGTCGCCGTGAGATTCGTCTCCAAAATCCATACGCTTCGCGAGAACCGCGCTTTCCGCCCCTGGCTTCGTCAAGTCGCGCTGAATGTCTGCCGTGGATCGGCCCGCGGCGTGAAGACAACCCTCCGATTCGCCGGCCCATACAGCGACGATGGCGATCAGGTCGATCCCGGCGCGATCGCCGAACCGGTTTCACATGACCGCGAGGCGCCCCAGCAGCTCGCCCAACTCGATGCCGCCCAACGCCTGCTTCAGCAGGCCCTAAGCCTTCCCGTGGCATACCGCGAGCCGTTGATTCTCAGATGTGTCCGGGCGATGACTTATCAACAGATCAGCGACGTGCTGGGTCTGCCTGTTACCACCGTTGAGACCCGTCTTGCCCGCGCTCGGCGAATGTTGCGCGAGGAGGTAGGGGACGAATTTCTCGAAGACTCCGCTTCAGGCGAAACGCAAGAGCAAGAGCAGTAGTATTTGCAAAGTTGATCCCTTTCCGGGGGGTTCGATATGCCCAATCACACCGATACATCGCCCGAGAATGATCCCTCGCCCAACGACGACGCTGTCCAAGCCGAGGTTCTGATCGGTCGGATCATCGATCTTGAAGCGACCGACGAGGATCAGCTTCGCTTCGAGCAGTTGGCGACCTCCGATCCGACCCTGTGGCGGACGCTGGCGGGTCGCCAGCTTGATATGGCCGTCCTCACTCAGCGTGTGACCGAAGAGACCGCCGGCGTGAACCGCGTGGAGCTGCCGGTCATCGCGCCAGTCAGGGGGGTTCGTTGGACCTTGGCGTATTCCGGTTGGGCAGCGGTACTCGTTATCGCAGCGATCTGGGCGATTCTTCCCAGTGGAAGTTCGAATCCGGTTCTCCAGCAAACCGCTGATGAGGCTCTCGATGTGTATACCGAGGCGCCATTCGTTCTTGAAGAATTTGATCCGATCCTCATGGATTGGGAACGTATTGATGACGAGTGGATTCGCCTTTTCATCATGCGGCGATTCCAGGAAGAGATCGTCACGCGCCGCCCGATCGAGGAATTGCGGGGCGAAAACGACAAGCTCACCATTCCACCCGCCGAGCTTCGCAAAGAATCCCCGCCGCCACCGGTCTCCAACGATCAATAAACGCTCCCCCCGTTTAGCGGGTGACGCGCAGCGTCCCTCCGGCGCAAAAGCGCTGTAGCCGCGGGTGGTAACCCGCGGATTCGTTCAAACACAATCAACCACAGGGGTAAGCAACCGCAACAGGTATGCTCCGTTGAAAACTGGGGAGTATTGTCGGATCGGGCCGATGATTGGTCTTGG
>CBDUST010000151.1:0-10347 GCA_965369945.1 uncultured bacterium
CCAGCTACTGGCGTCGAGCTCAGTCGGTACGAAATCGGAAGTCGTGAGAGTGGTCATGGGAATGGTTTTCAGTGGTCAGTGATCGGCTTAGGATGGATTGGCACGCGGTCAGTTCGCTGGCCATTGTACGGCTCGTTGGCCGAGGTCAAGTTCGCCGCTTGGAACCAGTCGGCGGTTTGCCAGGCTTCTTATTCTGACGTTTACGAAAGCGACGGACCTTCAGCAGGTTCCCGCAACCACTCGCTCCTTCGCACCACCGTCGAGTGCGGCTGCGACTGCGATCGTAGAAGACCCAGCGGCAATCCGAATTCTCGCACAACTTGATCCGTGTAACGTCGCCTTCAATGAGCATATCTGCGAAAGACTTAGCGATTTCAGCGAGTACGGCGCGAAGGCTCGGGCGAACCGGATCGAGCCGTAGGCGATACGCGCTGCCGGCCCGTTCCACTCGGCGAAGAACCGGATTGGCCCCAAGTACGGTGTTTAGCGCCTCAAGATCCTCCTCCGTCAGAGATTCTTCAGCCACAGCACGGTCAACAAAGCGCCTCAAGAGGAAACGGAGTTCGCCCAGAGCGGCGCGGGTCGCTTTGGCTAACACGATCCGATCCGGCAATGCCCACCCGGCTAGGAAGGACCGAACCCATTGTGGATCGTCCAAGCGGTCCTCAGCCCGCCCCCGGCCGAGGTAGTCGTGCCAGTCGCTGTTGAGAAGCTCAATCCAAGGTTCATCCATTGTTGTAACTACCTAGATACCCCTTGACTATTACCATCTTTGACGTATGATTCAACCTTGTAATGCTCTAAATCGTATTAGATAGTTACTTCGATGGGGCATATGCCCTGGATATGGGCCCAGCCGGGCCCGGGAGGAAACGATGACCAAGCCGACGAATCAAACCGTTCAGCGTGAGCTTCTGCTTGGCCTTCTTGACGAGGGATACGACAAGACCGGGTGGATGGACGTATGCCTTCGCAGCGCGTTACGGCAAGTTTCTGCAACCGAAGCAGCGTGGCGACCGCGACCGGGCCGACACAACATCGCCGAGATCGCCTTGCACATCGCCTACTACAAATACACTACAGCCCGGCGAATCACCGGAGGAAAACGCGGATCGTTCCCCTTAACCGGAAGCAACTGGTTTGCCGCGCCTAAAAAACTCAGTATTGCCCAATGGAAGCAGTACCTCACGATCTTAGCTGATGCGCATCAAGCGTTTCGCAAGGCGGTCGCAACCGCGCCGTGGTCGAAACTCACCTCGAAGAACAAGAGTTCAGGCATTCCGATGTCGCACATCACCGGACTCGCAATGCACGATGCCTACCACACCGGCCAAATTAAAACGATCCGAGCGCTCTACAAGCAGGCAACCGCCGGACGAAAACGCAAAGCGAAATGACCGCCGAGGACTGTCCTGATTTTTCTGTAGAAAAAATGGGACTGTCCCCTTCGAACCCGCTGGATCGATCAAGATCGCGGCGTCGAATGGTTGAGTTGAGAGAACGCCGCCGAAATTGCCGGTGCCGATGAAGGCGCCGAGAACGGGTCACTGACAACCTGGCACGATAAAGCCGCGCCAAATGTTCAGCGCGGCGTGTTTGTAATTCGGAATATGGATAGCTGCTGCTAGGCGGCGGTTGGTCGTTGAGACGCTTTTAGGCTGCGCAGATCGATTACGGGCAGAAAGACCGGGTCTTTGAAGATGATCCTCTCATAGTTGTCTTCCGCCTCGGTGGTGTCCTCAGCTTCACAGTGCGCGATTGCGACCTGCCAGTCGATGTAGGGCAGGAACTTCTCAACGTAACGAAGCAGCAATCGCGCAATTCCGGGGGTGACCTCCGCTTGTCGCTTGAGGACTTCGATGATTCCGCGCCCGAAATCCTCAGCTGTGCGTTGACACAGCGGCGGTAAGGGCATGGAAACTGTTGATTCAAGTGTTGCGATCAACGACCAATAGGTGTGCAACCAGGTTCCCACGAGCACGGAAAGGGATGTCGTATCAATTCGGCAAACATCATAACACCCCGAATAAACCGCTTCGTCGTCGAGTAGGTGACGTGGCCAATCATCCAACCTCGATGACCGAGGCGCGATCTCTCCTGTCCCCTCTCCCCCCGGGAGAGGGTTAGGGTGAGGGTCTTGATGAGGGTCTTCTCCGAATCTAACCCTTTGCCCTCTTGAGATTTGCTGTGATCTCCCATTTCCTGCTGACTGCTGATCCCTGACTGCTGAACGCTGTCTTGATCCTATACTGGCCATGATCGGACTCCTATGAGAGTTCGGTCCACGCCCCCGGCTGTTAACCCCAGCGCGGGGGCAATTTGAATGACGGCTCGCACAATGCTGACCGTTTATGTCAATGGGTGTTTAGAGTGCTTGTCTCCTGCATGGCCTGTAATTGGTACTTGGCCTTTGATACGGGCTAGACTAACGCTGCTCAACCATAAAGTATGAGGTTGAGGGGATCTTGTCAAGAGGAAAGTACAACATCAGTGTAGTTTTATCTAATTTTAGTGCAGTCTATGCTCGCTATCAAACTACGAGAAGCAATGAAGGCTTACGAACGCCGCACAGGCGAACGGTTTACGTATGAAACGCTTGCGAAACGAACGGGTTTATCTCCCTCGACGTTTCAAGCGATCTCAACGCGCCTGAACCACAATACGACGCTCAGGACCGTCGAGAAGATCTGTCGTGCCTTGGAAACCACGCCAAGTGAGCTACTTGAGTTGTGCCCCGACCCGCCACGGAAATCGAAGAAGAAGAAAAAGACGTCACGGAAAAAGAAGACCAAGAAGCGCTAACTACGCGCGGGGCAAACATCCCATGCCCACAGCTGTCGCGCTGTCATATGATGGCTGGCGCGGGTTCTCCGTCTTCTGTTTAGCGCGGCGATCGGCCCCGCTATATGCAACTGTTCAATCCTTTGAGGTATCACAAAGAACTCCTATGGCAAAAGTAGAACCGCTGGAACATGTTCCCGTCTTCGTCGGTTCTACGTTTGAGGACCTACAGCCTTATAGGAATGCTGTGCGCGATGCACTCCATAAACTTGAGACGATCGTACGCGGTATGGAATACTTTGGTTCCAAACCCGGACACCCGGTTGAAGAGTGTCTGGCTACCGTTCGATCATGCCGCGTTTACGTCGGGATATTCGCGATGCGGTATGGGAGTATTCCAGACGGGTACAATCACTCAATGACCCATTTGGAGTACAACGAGGCACAAGAACAAGACCTTCCTTGCCTCATCTACTTGATCCATACTGACAAACAAGCCGTGCTACCTCGACATGTTGAAACAGGCGAAGGAGCCGAGAAACTAGAGAAACTCAAATCACTTTTGTGCGGCCGTCATACGGTGAGCTTCTTTACAACTCCCGACGACCTTGCCGCCAAAATCCTTCATGACCTACCGCCAGTCCTGAACGGAATCGGTGCCACTATCGAGGATAAATTGAAGGAGACAAATACTAGCGATACAGCAGAACTTATTCAATATTTTAGCGACCTTTCACTCCGTAATACTGGGCAAGATTTGCCTGAGGAGTTTTCGCGAGCAAAACGACGCTTTCGTATGGTTTGGATCACCGAGGGTAAATCTGACGGGCCAAACTTCCAAGACATGCAAGTGGCTGCTCGTGAGTTGCGAGCGGATATCACACGGCTTAGTGGGGAGATTGATGAGAGTGTACGCTCTGGTTCCGAAATTATTTTACAACTTCAAGATGTACTTGCGAAGTGCAAGGAAATTGATGACTTCATGCGCTACTTTGGGGACGGCGACGACTTTCAAGCATTAGTTCTGTTGGGAGATGGTATTGTAACTCAGCTTGAACATGTTATTGCACTACTGCTCGGCTCTTGACCGTCGCATAGGGCCGCAAGATGATTCGCTGAGAACGTGGATGGACAGCGCAGCGAACGCGTCGGATGATCAGAACGGCCGAAACCACACCGGTTGGGGGTGACCCTTCGGCTTGCGCGGCCGCTTGAGGCGATGCACATTCGAGAGATGCCATTCGTAAAGTGGGACGGCGACGACAACTCTCCCTCTTCCCCAATGCCTAATGCCCAGTGCCTAATGCCTTCTTCTCTGTGCCTTTCTTCTTATCCTCCCGATACATCCCCAACATCAGAATCGCCAAGCCGACGAGTAGCGCAACGTCGGCGATGTTGAACACCCATGGGTATAACTCGTCGCTGCCGCCGGGCCAGGTCCATCCAAACGGTAGCTTCACGTCAGGGAACAGCCACAGCATGTCGCGCACCATGCCAAACATGACGCGGTCGCAGAGATTGCCCAGGGCACCGGCGAGGATCATCGCCAGTGCCAGGTGCAGGGAGCGCCGATGGGCTGCTGAGCGCAGAAACGCGATGACGACGACGATCACCGCCACCACACCCACCAGGACAAACGCCAGGCGCTGCCCTTGCCCGATGCCGAATACCGCGCCGCGATTCTCAACGAGCTTCAAGCTCAAGAGGAAAGGGATGACGCCGACCGCGTCGTGCTCGGGAACAGCCCCCGGCGCAACGGGTACGCCAGTCACGAACCGAAACGCCAACGCCTTGCTGAGAAGATCAAACGCCAACACTATGATCGCAACAAACAGCGCGGGCAGAGCCACTCTCGGATCATTCGCTACACGTCGCAAATCGGGCGACTCACTCAGCGACGACATCGCACACCTCGTACGGTTGAACAGCTACGGCAGGCAAATCCAACCGTTGCTCGATCGCCTCGGCCAAATGCTGCGCATGCAGTGCATCATCGCAAATAACGAAGAGACTGGAACCACTTCCGGCCACATGCGCGGGGCGCTCAGCAAGCGCCGTCAACTTCGCCAAGTGACTTTCAAGTTCAGGCGCGACACGAACCGCCGGCTGGGCCAAATCGTTGAACGGAGCGTCCGGCGGCAACGTGGACGTGCCAGACAAACGAATCAGGGCTTTCACTTCCTCTGCGCGCATGGGGCCCGGTGATCCCTCGTCCAGTGCGCTATAGACATGCCCGGTCGGACACATCGCATCGGGGAACGCAATAACCGCATGCAGTTGGGGGGCCCGTTCGTGATGCTCGATCTCGTCGCCGAGCCCTTGAACGACAGCGCTTCCACCGGCGACGAAGAACGGGACGTCCGAGCCAAGCCCTGCTGCGAATTCTTGTAGCTTCCCAAGCGACAAGCCCAACTCGTACAGCTCGTTGACCGCACGCAGCATCGCCGCGGCGTCCGATGATCCGCCGCCGAGCCCTCCAGCCACGGGAATTCGTTTTTCGAGCTTCAATTGCACCGGCAGCCGGCTGTCGGTGTGTTGCTCCAGCGCCAAATGTGCGCGAACCGCCAGATCGCGGGTGATCGGCCAGTCGATATCACTTTGCCGCTTGGCATCCGCATGCCAGACGATGGCATAGCGCGAAAGCCGGTCTGATTCCAGGCGAGTCACGGCCAGTTCATCGCAAAGATCGATACTGACCATCCAGGTGCAGATCGGGTGCATGCCATCCTCGTCCGGCCGTCCCACGGATAGAGCGAGGTTCAGCTTGGCGGGCGCTTGGCATGTGAGCGTTTCGGGCATCGAGCACAAGGATAGGCCAAAGCGACGGCACGGTGGATTTGGGCAAGTAACTGCCCCAACTCATTGAAGTGGGCGAAAGTGACCCCTTGCCGCTGCCGATAACACCGCAGGAAGCCGCCCGAGCGTGGAGGCCTCATGATGCACGAAACCGACCGTCGATCACACGAGCGAACCAACCTCGCCCGTCCCTGCAAGCTGTTCGATCCCAGATCGGGCAAGTACATACCGGGGACCGTGTGGAATCTATCCGATGGGGGCGCATTCCTCGAAGTGACTCGACCGATCCGTGCCGAAGAAGGTGACTCGTTTTACCTGGGAATCGCTGTGAAACGGCGTCAGGGCATGCTCCACCGTGACGAGATGTTCCTGGCCCGCGTCGTTCGATCGCAGGAATCAGCCGAAGGCCGATCCACCTTGGGCGTTCAGTTTGCCGATCGGTTCATCGGAAGCAACCCCGTTGAGATCAAGCAGGCGGCCTGAGAGGCCCATCCGGCACGACCGCCCGTTGGCCGACTTTCTTGAACCGAGCTTGGGGCGACGAATCGCGCTAGTCTCGCCAGCGGCGAATACCATGCCTAGAGCGCTGCGGCTGGGGTATCTCCCGTTCTGTGCAGCTCTCGGCGCATTGCGATGTCAAAGAACAACGCCAAACCAAGATCGAAGTTCAAGAAGCTAACACGGCGCGTCGGCGTTTTGCTCGTTGGATTCGCGCTGCTTGTAGTCTTCGCTCCAACCTTCCTGAATTGGGGTCTCGGGCAGGGCATCCTGCGCAGCATATTCCAACAGCGCATCAACGGAACCGTCACGTTCGACCAACTTGATCTTGGGTGGATCGGATCACAGACGATTCACGGTCTTCGCATCACCGACGCCGATGGCAACGAAGCGGTGAATCTGACTGTTGAGCTCAGCGCAGGACTCTTAGCGCTGTGGTCCGGCAAGATCGATCTGCTTGAAGTCGATATCACCGGCACACTGACCGGCCAGATCCGTGATGACGGTTCAACGACATTGATCGATCTGGTGGCCAAGTCCGATCAACCTGACGAATCCGACACACAAGCACCCAGACCACAGACCGAAGCGCCGTTCGAGCTGAGCGGCATCCCCCCCACGAAGATTCGTCTCAACGATACCACGGTACATCTGAATGAGCAGCACAATGACTCGCCGCGAACGATCGAGCTGAACGATCTGCACGGCGAGCTTGCGTATCTGCCCGGCGATTCGGTCAGTCTACAGCTTCAGGCCGAGACGAAATCCGCCGGCAAGACGGGATCATTCTCAGTAAACGGTCGGTTCGCGCAGCTCTTCAATGCTGACGGTGTGCTCACACCAGCCGGTGCGTTCGGCCGACTGCAAATCGAGCTGCGCAATCTCATCCTGCCATTAGCCCCGCGCGAGACCGAGCTTCAATCCGCGACCGTCAGCATCACAAGCGAGAATCTGACCGAAACGATCGAGCTCGCCATCCAAATTGATGCGATCATCGACGGTACTGAAGCAGGTCGCCTTGAAGCCGATCTTGGGGCCCACCAACTCATCACGACTGATGGAGCGATCGACTTCAGTCTCGATCGGGTCACCGGTTGCGTTCGTGGCCACGCTGTTCCCACCACGCTGTTGCAGTTCGCGCTTCAAGGCACGCCGATTCTTGTCGACCGCGACCTCGGCCCGACGCTGGATATCGACGCGAGCTTTTCCGCCGGTGCGCGGAAGGAAATCTCCCTCACGCTCTCGTCTGCCAAACTCCATGCCGAACTGATCGCGACCGTCGATCCCGCGAATCGCGCCTTGGCCGGAAAGCGTTTCCATGTGGACGCCACCATCGACCCGGCGTTGATCAGCGCGACATCCAACGTGAGCATCGACCACCCGGTCGCGGTCGTCGTGGAAATCCTGGACTTCTCACTCCCGCCAATCGGAGAAGACGGACCGCTCGATCTTGGCGCACTTGCCGCTAATGGATTCATCGAGGCGAAAGACCCGTTTGTCGTAACGGCGCAAGACGACAGTTTCCCGCCCACCGATATCGATCGGTTTCGAGTGGACTTCAACATCGGCCCGACGCTGGATGCCGACGGGAGCTTTACCGCCGATGCGCAAAGGGAAGTGTCCCTGACGCTTTCGTCGCCGCAGATCAATGCCGAGCTGATCGCGATCGTCGATTCCGCGAATCGCTCCTTGACAGGAAAGCGTTTTCATGTTGACGCTACGATCGACCCGGCGTTGATCAGCGCACTATCCAACGTGCGCATTGATCGCCCGACCGCTTTCGTTGTAGAGTTCGACAAGTTCTCGCTGCCTCCGATCAAAGAGTCCGGACGGTACGAACCCGGCGCACTCGCGGCCACGGGATTTATCGAAGCGAAAAACTCGTTTGTAGTAACGGCACAAGATGACACTTTCCCGCCCACCGACATTGATGTGTTTCGCATCGACCTTGACACCGCCCGCTTGGATAAGGGGCTGCATCTAACAGCTCTCGTCGGCCCACTTCAATTGGAGGCCGAAGCCGTTCGCACGGGCGATGCTCTGCACGTGAAGCAAGCGCACGTCGCGCTGACGATCACACCCGAATTCGCGTCGACTTTCCTGGCCAATGCCGACACCACAATCGTCCTGAGTGAACCGACCACCGCGACGATCGATCTGGAGCCGTTCGACCTTCCTCAGAAGGGTTTGTATCGATATGAGCTTCCGACCGAGCCGATTCTTGCCACGATTCTCCTTGAAGATGCGATTCTGGACCATGTGCCCGCATTGGTTGAACCGATCAGCCTTCGGGACTTCAAGGCGAAGCTCACCGCGAACCTCGACACTCAAGACTACGCTGTGACCGGTGACGCCATCGTGATGCGCGCTGCGCACGATCAGCAGCTCACCAAGCTAAAGTATGACGTTTCAGCAAACCTCTCCGACGGCGTATTCTCACCCACCGGCACCCTCGAACTCAATGCCTTTCAGATCGTTTATCTCGAGCAGATGATGGGCGCTGCCAAGGGCAAACTCAGCGACTGGGTGGGTAGGAAGGGCTCAGTCGTAGCAAAAGTAAACAGCTCCGACGCTGCACTGGCGACGACCCTCTCCGTTGATCTGCCCTATCTCGACGGCGAGTTTGCGGCCACCCTAGCCGGCGATCTTGTCTCGATTACGTCCGACACTTCGACGCTGACGCTTCAAAAGAGTGCGGTCGAGTCGGCAGTGAATCCCAAGCCCGCGAGCAAGAAGAACAAAGACGCAGAGCGCATTTTCACGGTTGGAGCCGATGTACCATTGGCCCTATCGATCGCCCAACTGCGCTTCCCCCTGGCCATGCTCCAGGACAAGCCTTTCGACACCGCGGCCGTGGAAATCGATCTCACGCTGACCGGCGGACCGCTGCAACTGGTGGATGGAACCGGCAGGAAATCCGGGCTGAGTGATCTGACCATCAACGTCACCAGCAACGACTTGGCCAAAGGCGTTGCCTTCGCGCTCACAAAAGCTCGAATGACCGGCGACTCGGCCGGTGTCGGCACCATCGACATCACCGGCAAAATCACCAATCTCGTCAGTGAGCAGAAGCTGCTCCAACTCGATCAGCGAAAACTCAACCTCAAAGCCGAGGTAAGCGACGCGCCAACCCATGTCGCCGATGCGCTGCTGGGCTTGGATGGTCTGCTCGTCGCAGCGGTCGGTCCAAAGGCAGGTGCTTCTTTTGCCGCCTCAAACTTCTCGCCCGACTCCGGGGCGATCCGAGGCAAACTCACCGCCACCAACGGCTCGATTGAAGGCAGGATCGTCGGCCGAGAGAACGCGTTGATCCTCCCTCGCAAAACGCCGCTCAAAGCTGAGTTAGAAATCACGCCGCCGCTTGCCGAGCGCCTGCTTGCCAAAATTCATCCGGTGCTCGCAGATATCCGCTCCACCGAGCAGCCGGTGCGCATGTCAACCGAAGCCGGGTTGCTGCCGCTCGATGGTGATGTCAGTCGTTTGAAGGCAAATATCGAAATCACCATCGGGAATGTTGAGTTCGACAGCGGGTCAGTCACGTTGGGTTTACTGACCCTACTCAATGCCTCAAACGCCAAGACCATACCCGGGCGGATCGAGCCGATCGTCGCCAAGATCAGAAAAGGCGTCGTTACCTACGATCGCTTCGAGGTCATCATCGGCAAGTATACATTGGCGTACTCCGGCCGAATCGACCTGAATACGCAAACCGTAGACATCCGGACGGAAATTCCGTTGGACGCATTGGCCGTCACCATCAAGGAATTGCAAGGCTACGCGGACAAGATCGTTGTCCCGGTGGTGACGCGCGGGAAGTTCGGCAACCTTAAGAACAGGATCGACCCGGACTTCGACATGGCCAAGGCGATCGCTGAGGCCGGCTTGGCTGGCCTGATCAAGGAAGGGCTCGGAGGCAAAAACCTGGATCTGGGTAAACTGCTCGGCGAGGCCTTGGGCGATCGCGACAAGTGATAGACAGTACCGGGGCGGTCTCATTCTTCCAGCAGGTCGATCGCCATGTCCGACCCGTGCACGTTCACTTGCAATGTCGAATACTGCCATGAGCCGGCAACTTTCTCAGCTTGCACATACAGCGAGCCCGATCCCTTTTGACCTGAGATCGGAATCACAATATCTGCGTAGCCTGAACCTGGGCTAACCTCCATGTTGCCGGTAAAGATGAATCCATCCTCGATGCGATTCCCCAAGTACTCAATGACCGCTGGATTCGTTTGCGCTTCGTACAGGGCCGTTTCATAGACCTCTGTATTC
>CBDUST010000152.1:0-10327 GCA_965369945.1 uncultured bacterium
GGCTGTCCCGAATGTGGCTGGCGACGGGAGGCTGAGGCGTAGAATGTTGTCGTGACGCGCTGGCTTACCAAGCTCGTTGTCTTCCTCCTCCTCGGCGCGATTGTCAATTTGGGCGTCGCTTGGCTATGTTCACTTCAGAGCATCGAGACTAGTAAGATAGGGGCGATCGAATACAGGCAGGTCCGGGCCTACGGTCTTAGATGGTCATGCACTTTCATACGTCGTTTCGGTTTTGATCGGGTTCTTCTGGAGAGTCGGATGTATGGCTCGCCTCCAGCCGATCCGTCCACGTTACCCACCTACATAGTCGTGCCTCCCATATCGGACGAGGAGGCAGTGGACAAACATTATGTAGTGGCGGGTTGGCCACAACGTTCTTTTTGTGCAGTCGCCGTTGTAACACAGCAGCTGGGCGCGGACAATTACCGATGGGTGGGGGATGCAGACTATCCACTAGACACGTGGCGAGCGGCCATCCGACTCAGCGATGACTCGCCCGATCCATTTGTGCGTCGGATCCTTCCACTACGGCCCTTGTGGATTGGCTTGATCGCCAAGACGTCTTTCTACGCAGTAATCCTCTGGCTAGTAACACTCGGTCCGTTTGCTGTGCGTCGTTTCGTTCGCGACAGACGCGGCCTCTGCATCAAATGCGGCTACGACCTGCGCGCGACGGAGCATGAGGTATGTCCGGAATGCGGGGCAAGAACCTATTAGCCCCGGGCTATGTCCGGGGGCGTCTGGCTCCAAATTCAGTCGATGTCTCATGCTGGGTTGGGGCAGCAGGCATCCAGTACGCTGGGAATGCCAGCTCCCCCCGCGCTGACGGATCGGTCGGAGCCAGACGCCGCCGAGCACGTGGTTTTTGAGCCGAATACGCACTCGACGCAGCCGATTTCGGACGGAAGATTGAAGGTCAGGCGCGTTCAGACTAGATTGAATGGAGCAAGCGGCAGTCGCCGTGAGTGGCGGCGGAGGTAGGCGAGTGGACAGCGCTCGAAATCGTGTATCCGATTCTCGTCTCGGCATCGTCGTCCGTGCGTCGTCGTTGGCGGTAATCGGCGGCATGGTAGCGTTTCAAAGATCGCCGTCGGCATTTGCGGCGCCACCCGAAGTCGCTGCGTCGGCCGAGATTCGATACGGCCAGCATGTTCGTCCGATTCTCTCGGATCGCTGTTTCAAATGTCACGGGCCGGATCAGGCGGCGCGGCAGGCGGAGCTGCGGCTGGATGATCGGGTAAGCGCCACCAGGGATCGCGGCGGCTATGCAGCAATCGTGCCGGGCGATGTCGAGGCTAGTGAGCTGTGGCGGCGGGTCAGTCATCATGATCCCGGCGAGAGGATGCCGCCGCGCGATTCGGGCAAGAAGCCGCTGTCCGCCCAAGAGAAATCCGTGATTCGTCATTGGATCGAATCTGGGGCGCAGTATGAACAACACTGGTCATACGTCCCTCCGCAGCGACCCGAGATTCCGGCCGTTGTCGATGATGAATGGTGTCGAACCGACATCGATCGTTTTATATTGTCGCGGCTTGAGCGCGAAGGATTGGCGCCATCACCGCAAGCCGAGCGCACGACCCTCTTTCGGCGTGTCTTCATGGATATCACAGGCCTGCCGCCGACCCCTGTTGAAATCGACGATTTTCTGGCCGATGTTCGACCCGACGCCTACGAGCGCTGGGTGGATCGTCTTCTGACTACGGAGCCGTATCGCTCACGATTTGCTGAGCACTGGGCGAGTCCCTGGCTTGATGCGTCCCGATACGGCGACACGTCGGGCCTTCACATGGATAACGGTCGGCAGATGTGGCTTTGGCGCGACTGGGTTCTGAGCGCGCTGCGCGACAACATGCCTTACGACCGGTTCATCATCGAGCAACTGGCCGGCGATCTACTTCCCGAAGCCACCGTGTCGCAGAAGATCGCCAGCGGATTCAACCGCAATCATGTCACGACTGATGAAGGCGGCGCAATCAGTGAAGAATACCTCGTCGAATACGCTGTCGATCGCGTCAATACGACCTCAGCAGTTTTCCTCGGCCTCACGATGAGTTGTGCTCGGTGCCACGATCACAAGTACGACCCCGTTACTCAGGTTGACTTTTATCGCTTCATGTCGTTCTTCAACTCGATTGAAGAACCGGGTCTCTATACGCAGACACAGGATTCGAATCGCGCCTACGAGCCGTTCCTGGAAGTGCCCACAGCGGCGCAGCAGGAATCGCTGGTGACGATGACCGAACGGATCGCCCAACTCAAGCTGCAGATGGAGCACGTGTCGCCGAGTGATGAAGCGGAACGCGCCGCTTATATACGCGACACTGTCGAAAGGACCGGCGTGCGGTGGAGCGTCCCCGAGGTAGTTAGCGCATCCTCAAGCGATTCGCGGGTGTCGCTCGACCTGCAACCGGACGGATCGATTCAGGCGTCGGGGCCAATGCCGGGGCAGGAAGATTACGTGATCGAATTACGCACTTCGCAGCAGGATATGCGCCTGGTGCTGTTGGAAGCGTTGGCAACACCCGACGCCGGTCCCGGCGCTGGCCGTGCAAGTCATGGCAACGCGGTGATCTCCCGGTTGACGCTCGAGGCGAAGCCGGGCCAGAGCGAACAGCCCTGGCAGGTGATTCCGATGCGCTGGGCATGGTCGGACCACACGCAGACCAACCGCGACTTCGACGCGACGAACCTGCTGCGCGACAGTGAAACGCTCGGCTGGGCGTTGGATGGCAACGAATCCGCCGGCGAGCGTTTGCTTTGTCTGCTTGCCGAAGAGCCGTTCGGGTTTGATGGTGAAACACAATTGCGGCTCAAGATCGAGTTTCGTTCTCCTTATCCGAGTCACTCTCTCGGTCGAATTCGCGTGCGGTTGGGCGCCGTTTCGGATGTAGGTCTCGCCGCATTGCCCCCAGCCATGGGGCGCTGGTACGTGGCAGGGCATTTCCCTTCTGTTGATCGTGCTAAGGCGTTCGATGAGGTACACGGTCCGGAGACGCTGACGTCCATTGACGTCACTCAAAAGTTCGGCGACGACAACAAGACGTTCCGATTCGATGGCAAACTCGCCGACGAGCGCGTCGTTGCACTCCCCGGAGGTGTGGGATCAAACTACTTGGGGCGCGTCATCTTCTCGCCCGATGCGCGCGAAGTGACGTTGTCGCTTGGAAGCGATGATGCCTTCCGATTGTTTGTAAACGGGATTGAAGTTGCAAATGAAAAGGTGGATCGTGGTGTGGCGCCGGATCAGAGCACGGCGACCATACCGCTTCAGGTTGGACTAAACAGTCTGATTCTGAAGATCGTCAATACCGGCGGGCCGTCCGGATACTACTTCCGTGCGGTGACGCCGGACCAGGCGCTCACGCATGGCTTGGTCGCTGCGATCATGCCAGCCGACGCCTTGACAGAAAGACAAGCGGCGCGACTTGCCGCTGTGTGGCGGCGCAAGGCTTCTCCTTCATATCGCCAGGCCGAGGACGATCTTGCCACGACGAACGCCGAGCTGGCCGATTTGAAGCGCGCAATTCCGCGGACCATGGTGATGAAAGATCGCGCCGAGCCGCGTGAAACCTTTGTACTGACCCGCGGCGAGTACGATAAGCCCGACAAGACGCAACCGGTTACACCTGGGGTCCCGGCCATACTCGGCGCGTTGCCCGACGATGCGCCGGCGAATCGGCTTGGCCTGGCGCAGTGGATGACGGCTCCGGACAATCCGCTCGTCGCTCGTGTCGCCGTCAATCGAATTTGGCAGACGGTGTTCGACTCGGGCCTCGTGCGAACGTCCGACGATTTTGGCTTGCAAGGCGAGTGGCCAGGCCACCCGGATCTACTTGACTGGCTGGCGGTGGACTTCCGCGAGAGCGGTTGGGACGTGCATCGTCTGCTTCGGATGATCGTTACGAGCAATACGTACCGGCAGAGTTCCCGAATTCGCGAAGAACTTCAAGAGATAGACCCGGACAATCGATTGCTTGGGCGATATCCGCGACGAAGAATGTCGGCTGAGCAAATCCGCGACCAGGCGTTGTATGTTTCCGGGCTGCTGGACGAGACCTTCGGCGGGCCGTCCGTGAAGCCCTATCAGCCGCCGGGCTTGTGGCGCGAAATTGCCATGCCGAGCTCGAACACCCGCATCTTCGAGCGCGGGGGGCCCGAGGATTTGTGGCGTCGAACGCTCTACACCTATTTGAAGCGGGCCAGCCCCCCGCCGTCGCTTCAGACCTTCGATGTGCCTACGCGCGAGGCCTGCGTGATCAAACGGCCGACGACGAACACGCCGCTCCAGGCGCTAGTGCTATGGAATGATGAGCAGTTTGTCGAGGCATCGCGCGTCCTTGCCCAACGCACACTCGTCGAGGGCGGCGACGACGACACGCTGATCGTGTCTATGTTCCGCCGCTGCACAGGTCGCGAGCCTGATTCAGACGACCTTACCCAGTTGCTCTCGGCCCTTGCGCACTTCCGCACTCGATACGCAGATGCACCTGAAGATGCGGCGCAACTTCTGGAAGTTGGTGAAGCTCCTGTTCCAAGTGAGATCGATCCAGCCGAACTCGCAGCATGGACCGTTATCGCCAGTTCTATTCTCAACCTCCATGAAACGTTCACACAGGATTGAGCCATGGACCCACTTGAACAGTACTACCTCGACATCACTCGACGACGCTTCTTCGGATCGTGCGCGAGCGGCGCATTAGGCGCGATGGGGACGGTTGCATTGTCCTCGCTCTTTGCGGGCGATCGCGTCATGGCTGCGGGCCCGGAACAGTTTCGGCGGGGCGTCCATTTTCGACCCAAGGCCAAGCGCGTCATCTACATGCACATGGAAGGCGCGCCCAGCCAGCTCGATCTGTTTGATTACAAACCACAGTTGCGAGTTCGCTACGATCAGGATCTTCCTGATTCCATCCGGCAGGGCCAGCGTCTGACGGGGATGACCAGTGGTCAGGATCGGTTCCCGGTCGCGCCGTCAATCTTTCGTTTCAGTCGTTACGCCAACAACGAAGATGGCGCGTGGATCAGCGAATTGATGCCGCACACCGGAGCGATGGCCAAGGAAATCTGCTTCGTGCATTCGATGCATACCGATGCGATCAATCACGAACCGGGTATTACGTTTTTCCAGACGGGGACGCAGCAACCGGGTCGTCCATCGTTCGGCGCGTGGTCCAGTTACGGGCTGGGATCTGCCAGCGAAAATCTGCCCGCGTTCGTCGTGCTGATCTCGCAGGGCTTCGGCAACATGCAAGCGCTCTCCGCGCGATTCTGGGGAAGCGGCTTCCTGCCGAGCGAACACCAGGGCTGCCATCTGCGCAGTGCCGGCGACCCGGTGTTGTATCTGAACAATCCAGCGGGGATCAATCGAGCGGATCGCCGTCGCATGCTCGATCTGATCGGCGACATGAACGAACGCGAGATGAGCCGAACGATGGACCCGGAGATCAGCGCACGCATCGCCCAGTATGAAATGGCCTACCGAATGCAGATGTCGGTGCCGGAGCTGGTCGATCTGTCTGACGAAGACGAAGAAACACTTGAGATGTACGGCCCGGAGGTGCGCAAGCCGGGTACGTTCGCCTCGAACTGCCTGCTCGCGCGCCGTCTCGCTGAGCGCGGCGTTCGTTTCATTCAACTCTACATGCGAGGCTGGGACGCCCACAACAACCTGCCGAAGGAAATCCGCGTGCAAAGCGCCGCGGTCGATCAGCCACAGGCGGCGCTTCTGAAGGATCTCAAACGACGCGGCATGCTCGACGACACGCTCGTGCTTTGGGCCGGTGAATTCGGGCGCACTGCCTACAGTCAGGGCACGCTAACCGAATCAAACTACGGGCGCGATCATCACCCGCGCTGCTTTACCATCTGGATGGCCGGCGGGGGCGTCAAGCCGGGCGTTTCGATCGGCAAGACCGACGACTTTTCGTACAACATCGTTGAGAACCCGGTCGATGTGCATGATCTGCACGCGACACTCCTCCATTTGCTCGGCCTCGACCACGAACGCTTGACGTTCCGCAAAGAAGGACGCGACTTCCGCCTGACTGATGTGTTCGGCAAGGTTCGCCCGGAAATGCTTGCGTAGCCGTGAACGACACGCTGCTTCAACTTGCCGGCCGACTCCATCCTCTGCTGCTTCACCTCCCGCTCGGCGTGCTCGGTGCGCTACTGATACTAGAACTGTGGGGGCTTGTGAGACGGCGCGCGCTCGATCGCAGCGTGCGCTTGCTGATGTTGTGGTTTCTCGCCCTGGCCGCAGGCATCTCTGTCGCGTCCGGAATACAGCTCAGCCAAGAGGAGACGTACATCGGCGATACCCTCGAGCTTCATCGATGGCTCGGCATCACCACCGCTTCATCGTTGTTGGTGGCGGCAATTATGGCGACGATGAAATTTCGGCGAGCCTATCTCGCCGCCACGATTGTGGCCGTCGGGATAATTATTCCCACCGGCCACTTTGGCGCGAGCATGACGCACGGTCCTGATTTTCTGACCTCGCCGTTCACAACAACTGCCGAGCGTTCCGTTGCTCTTGTGAGTACCGAGCCGACCCAGTCGTGGTACGAAGCTCAGATTGCGCCGATTCTTGAAGCCCGTTGCGTGACGTGCCATGGCCCAAGGCGGCGCAAAAGCGGGCTCTCATTGCACACACCCGCTGCGATTACAGCCGGCGGTGAGAGTGGATCAATCCTTGCCGCGAACGATGGCGGCGACAGTCTGATGGCGTGGCGTATCCAACTTCCACGCACCGATGACGATCACATGCCGCCCGAGCACAAGCCGCAACTTCTTGTCGCGCAGATCGAAATGCTGGTGCACTGGATCGAAGCCGGCGCACCGTTTGATGAGCCATCTCCTTCTGGAGTGGTCGCGACGGAAACTGTCGAGCCCGTCACCGCCGTTGCGCGACCGGAGATGTCGTACGAGGCACTCAACGAATTGCAAGCAGCGCACGTTCACGTCGAGGTCATCGATCCCGAGTCGAGTTTACTTTGGATCGACTTCGGTGCGACGCCGGATATGTCCGTCGAAGATGTCTCCCGTTTGTTGCGGCCGCTCGCCCCATTCACATCGGAGTTGTCGCTTCGTGGGATGGCCGACGCCAATCAAGTCCTGGCGACGCTCGGGCCGTGGGAGCAGTTACGGCAACTCGATCTCTCTTACGCTGGCGTTGATCGCGATGGTCTCGTCGCGGCGACCGAAGCCGGAACCCTCACGGAGCTTACGCTTGTCGGCACGAAACTTAGCGCCCAAGCCGCTGAGCACATACTCAGCGTCGAGTCGTTGCAGCACCTGCACGTCTGGGATTCGAACATTCCCGTCCAGATCATCGAGCAACTGCGCGACCACAGGCCGGCGCTTGCTGTCAATGAGGGCTCGGTCGATGTGCCGCCGCCGTTGGAAGTCGAACCGGAATTCAAGCCCGGCCCACCCGCGGTTGTGGCGCAGCTAACGTCACTGACGCCCGTGAACACCGTGTGCCCGGTTTCCGGCAACCCGGTCCACCCGAAGTTTGCGATCGTGTACGAAGATCAGGTCGTCGGCTTCTGCTGCAACCAATGTCCCACCCAGTTCTGGGCCGACCCGACCGCCTTTTTAATCAAAGTCGATCGCGCCATCGACTGAATCCGCAACGCAACCCACCCGCCAAGCCCGGGGATTCCATCCCCGGGACTCTCCTCGACGTTCGCCTCCCACAAGACTTGAGGACTCTGTTATCGTTACCACTATGGATCACGAAGTCCCCGCATCAGATTACACCAAGATCGAGTCACTGATCGCCGACGCCACCAGCCCCGTCGGGATCGACGCCAAGAAGACGCACATCATCATCATCAGCAAACTCTTGCAGATCGAGCAGCGTCTCGAGAAGCTCGAGCGCATGATCGCCGACAAAGACACCTGATCCGCGTTGTTGGTTCTTGCGGAGTAGTCCAACACTGCGCCAGTAGACACAACCGGCCATGAATCGTGGTGCGCGAATCGCTCGCCGCCGGGGCCCCGAGCTCGTCACGAGGCGACGTCCTCATCTCGGTCCGCACAGCCGTGTCGGTGGAGTCACAGAAGGATGTATTTTCACCGCTCGTTGTGCGCTCTGGCTCTGTAGAGAACGTACGAAGACCGTCAGCGGTCTGCCTTGCAAACCCTCTACGAGATGGAGTATGCGATGAACGAGCAGAGATCAACACGACTGACGATGAGCAAGTCACCCGCCACACGTGGAGCCGCTCGTGCCATTGTGCTTGGCCTGGTTCTGAGCTCAAGTGTCGCCCTCGCGGATGCGCAGGACACGATGCACCTTACAGATGAGCCGGGCAACTGGTTCCGAAGCGACGCCACGGGTACGCCTCTGTCGGTAATTGACATTGGTGGTCGGATCGATTTCAAAATCAACAATTGCTGCACCAACACTCGGCACACCGTAACCCTGCTGGTAAAACCTGTGGCGTCGGCGATCACAATGGACCAAGGGCAATCACAACACGGCACGTTGTCGCTGGAGTTCGATGTGCCCGGGGTCTATATCCTGGTTTGCAAGATCCATCCCTACATGACGGCCGTCGTGGCGGTGAAGGATGAGAAGGGGAACATTCCGGACGTTTCGGCTGGTTCGCTGCCGTTCATCGGTCATCTCGGTGTCGATTCACTTCCCGCTCTGGATGTTCTTTCTGTGGTCACCACAGTCGCGGCCACGGACGAAGATAAGCAAGCCAAGTGGGACATATTCGGCCCTGATGATCAAGTCATCCCATCAACGCCCGGCGTTGGCGAAGTATGGATCAATACTCAGTTCGAACGCGTCCCCGGCCAGACCGACGACAGTGACGTTGCCAAACCAGGAACGATCACGATCGTTGATGCCGCAACCTTCACCGTCGAGCGAGAGATCAACGGACTTTCTGCTGATGGTATGTGGAACAATCCGCACAACATGTGGGCCAACTTCGCGCTGGATACCGTTTACAACAGCAACTGGTTCGGCAAATGGATCAATAAGATCATGCGTGAGAGCGGAGAGATCGTCGACAGCATCGATGTCGGCCATGCGCCCACACATATCATCACCATTCCCACACCCGGGTCCGAGGAATTAGGCGTCCTCACGATACCGCTCAGCGCCGAGGACGACATGGTGAAGGTACGCGACGAACCTGATGGATTGAATGAAATCGACCATGAGCCGACCGGCGAAGGAAACAACAATCCTCACGGACACTGGGTTTCCTGCGGTACAGGTGATCGCACGATCGTGCCCAACGTATTCAAGGGCGTTGGATTGGCAGGTTCTATCAGTATTATTGATACGGCAAGCGGCGAAGTTATCAAGGAGTTCCTGCAAGATCCTGACGATCCAGTTCGGTCAGCACTGTTGATGCCGATCGCTGTAGGCCAGTGTCACGTCCGTGGCGTTTCCAAAGCATACGTCGCGAATATCGCATCCGGCCTCGTCACGGTTGTGGATGTCGATCAGCTTTCCATCACCAGCAATATTCCGGTGACGCTGACCCCCGATGGTCAGACTGGATTCGATCTTCTTCACACGATGCAGGCGCCGATTCAGACACCGGTCAGCCCCGATGAGAAGTGGGTTGCCACAGCGGTCTTTTCGCTGACAACAGTCGACCGCGCTAATACCGGCTCGGCGGACCATGTAGCCATCATCGACACCGAGATCGATGAAGTCGTCGCATTCGTCCCCACGCCGGCAGGAACGCACGGTGTGAACTGGGGCGTGAAGCTCGGCGGCGGATACTACGCCTATGTCACCAACCAACACGCCAACGTGCTGACCGTGATCGACCCCGACCCTGATGGAGACGGCGACGGCTCCGATGCGAGCGTCGTTGGAACGATCCTACTGGCCAACAGTAGTAATGGAGCAGGGATTACCGACGGGACGGGAGGACAGGGAGTCAAGCCTCTTCCCATGACACACGATGGGTGGGTGCAGAAGACCGTAGACCTCGTCGGCACTGGCGAGTTATCCGAAGAGGTCGAAGGATGGATCGCCCAGCTCACTGATGAACAGAAAAACCCCGAGGACGACCATCAAGACAATCCACAGATCCCCGGCGACTTCATTGCTGTCCGCGGATTCCATGATTCCGGAGATCTGGACAGCCTGCTGGACTCGGATGACGACAAGTTGTGTTACGAGCCGGGCATCGTACTCGACCCAAGCGAAGCTCCGATCACGCTAGACTTTCTAGGAACGTTACCAAACGATTCTCCATCGACACTTAACGTGACGATCGAATCGTCAGCGAACACTGTCGGCTTGGAACTCACAATCTCATTCTGGAACTTCAACACGAATTCGTGGGAT
>CBDUST010000153.1:0-10280 GCA_965369945.1 uncultured bacterium
GCTTACATTTTGGCGGGCTATAAACTTGCGACCGTTGCTTCCTGCAACTCGCATAAATGAACAAGTGCGGCCAGAATCTCGGCAAGCAACGACGCTGATTCGTCGCCGTCTATTGCGTACGTCCAGTGTTGACCATCCCAACGATAAATCCGTGCTGTGTCGGTTTCCAGGAAACTCGACCCGGCTGGCAACAAGTTGACTCGGGAAATACCGCCGGCGTCCACGCCATCGGGCTTTACGTCCGTGGACAAACCGATGTAGCGCCTGATCGTTGTTTCGAGTCGGACAGTCATTCGTATCAAGCTCCAGCAGAAGCGGTGCCCCAGGTAATGCCACCGAGTTCGCCGTCCGCGTTGCAAATCCATGCGTCGTAGACTTGGCCCTCAGCGAAGACGATCGCACCATCAAAGCCAGCGTTATCATCGGTGGCGGTTCGGATGATCGGGCGATCAAGGAACCCAGAAGCGTTAGCGTGCATTGCGAAGGCCGCGTCCTGTGTTCCGTGTCGCTGCTCGAAGTATCCACCAATCGAGAGGAAGTTCGTAGTCGCTGCTGATACGTTCTCAACGCAACCAGCCGACATAATTCCGATGATCCAAGCATCTTCGATCCGTACTCGATCAATCGCAGCCGTAATGCTAATGCCAGCAGCTTCCGCGTCACCACCCGCAAAGCCGAATATCCTTGGCCTAATAACTTCGCAGCGATCTCCACCGGTTGTTAGGACCATGTAATCCACAAACTCTGAATCCGCAGCACCGCTACGCATCTCGATATCTGTCATTTTGCAATCTAGGCCCGTCACGGTGATTCCCGCCGTCACGTTGATCGTACCGGTACAGGTGACCAGAATGTTGGAAATCGAACACCCAGCACCGCTGATCGGGATGTTGCTGCCTGTGGCGCTCATCGTCAGCGTTGGCCTTGCTGCGCCTCGCCCGTCGCCAATCAAGCTGATGTTGTTCTGATCCATCACCAGCGAGGTCGCATCAGCCAAGGTTTCTGCGTGGCCAGGCATACCAACAATGAACTTACTATCACTCGCGTCAAGCGTCCCGGCTGTTACCGCTGCCGCGATCACATTGATCCCAGAGTCAAACGTCGTGAATGGCCGATCAGGGTTGTCGCCAAAGCCAGACGTAGTTCCGCCCTGACCCCGTGAGGCATGGACGAAGAACCGCCGCCCGGTCGAGCGCATCATGTCCTCGATGGACGTAACGCCTTGCGAGCCTGAGAGTACAAACAGTCCTGTTCGTGATCCGATTCGTGACATCTCGGGTTACTCCGGTGTAGTCGTGATTCAGGCTGCGGCGGCGAGCCCGTCGTTGGTCAGCCGAACGTGGTACTTCAGTGGGTCGGGCAAGTCGTTGTCCTCTACGACGATCGCTTTGATGGACTTGGAGCCATGCTTCTTGAGCAGCACGAAAACCATCGCCTCTTTCTTGGTCCAATGTAGCTTCCGCTTGTCCTCGTAATGTTCCTTGGTCACCGCGTTGGTGTCGGGGTCGCGTTCGGTCACAACCATTCCAGGCGTAGGCCCTGTCCAGCTATGAGGCTGCTGGCCAAGTTCGACCAGATCAAGCGAGAATGCCTTGGCAATAACCGGTGCACTGAACCTCTCGACGAGTTGGCTAAGTAGTACGCCGGATTTATCATGCTGCTCTTCGGACTTGATCATGTACTTCACAAACCTAAGGCAAGGGTCGTTCTTCTCAAGCTGTGGTTTGGTCAGTGTTGATACGCTCATCATTTCGCTCTCCAAAGTTCAAGTAATCGCGGGAGCGAGGCACAGGAGGTAACCCCGCTGCCACGAACCCATTTCAATCAAACCAACGCGCTGTCCGTAATCTGCTGTGCGTATCGAGCACCCATCAGATGCCAGACGCCGGAACCAGGACAGGCCGCACCCGGATCGCTTACCGAGCACTGCACGAACGTCAGCCCGGGAGTCAAATCAACCGCATCCCATTCGACAATCACCATCGCCTCGCTGCCCGAGGTCGTAGCTACAGTGTTCGCGGCAGCCTGGGTATTGCGCGTCCATGTACCAACTGCCGTCAGATCGGTAGTACCTTCCTTGTCGTAGTAGACCGTGAGGTCCAGGTCGGCATTGTCGTTACCCGAACTATCCGACGCCTGTTGGAAGGTATACGTGACCGCTGCGGCAACATCGGCGTGCGTAAGCAGGATTGCAAAGTGTGGATACAACGCAACGTTGATCCAATCACCCGTAATCGCACCGTCGTTCAAATCAACTGTCGGGAACGCTTGAGTCGGATTTCCATTTTGGATATACCTAAAGGCCATGACCGGCTCCTTATCCGCGGGTCGCCAGTGCGACGAACGGTGACAGTGTGTTGCTTGAACCTGTGAACGGCGTCAATGCCGCGTTCCACCACGGCTGACCATCGTTGCGCCAAGTAGTGCGGAACGCTTCTTCGTCGGTTGTGAACTGAACGTGGATACTCGACGCGGTGTTCATGCCGCCGCGTGTGCCCCAGAGGTACTGAGACATGTCAGCAAAGATGATGTCACCGACCGTGCCCAGCGTGGCACATTGCTCGATCGGTATGACCGGGCGACCAAACAAGGTCGCAAACGGTGAGCCGGATACACCACCCGCAGGCAGGTAGACCGGGACGCCCCCGGTTCCAACGACCAAGGTCATCGAGTTGAGCTGCGGTTCGGTATCTTGGTTGATGAACCACGCGGCGTTGCCACGCGATTTCGCCCACATACGCGACCACATGTTCAGCACATTCTCATAAACGATTGTGGTTGCAGCTTGGCCGTTTTCTTTGGCGATCGTCACAAGGCAGTTGGCCTTGAGTACACCGAGCGGCGATCCGCTACCCGTACCGTTGATAGCCGAGTCGTCAGCCTCGAAAGCCAACTCTTCGGCAAACAGCTCCCCAAAGAGTTGTAAGCTGATTGGGCTGTCCTCGATCAGTTCGGAGGTGATATACCCTAACGCGGCAACCTTGGTCGCCGTGAGCGTGACCCTGCCGAACGATGGCTTGCTAGCGGTGAGGGTTGCACCTTCCGCTAATCGGAAAGCACGCACACCGCCATGCCGCGAACCATCTGCCCTACTTGTTTCGTTGATCGTCGGAATCTTGACGATCGGTGACCCCATTGGGACAGGACGCGCACGAGGGAACACGACGCCGGTCTCGTGGGTTTTCTTCAGTAGTTCGTTACGGTGCTCGGGCGCAACAAGGAACCCACCCTCGTCGTCCGTAGCCTCACCAAGGCCAGTCGCCTTCGTGACCATGATCTGGTTGGCTTTGGTCAGTCGTTGAGGTATGACCGTATGTTGCCCAGCGCTAATCGCCTTCGCTGCCTTGCAGACATCGGCGCAGTACATCCCGAAGCCGCCCGCCTCCCACTTGGGGTAGCCGAGGCAGGGGTCGTCCTCGACCATCTCGTGGATTGTGATGTTGCCTGTGGCCGCTGAGCCATGGGCTTTGAGGGTGGCGGTTTTCTTGCCGTCGCCGCCGAGCAGACCCAACGTAGTCTTGACCACGGCTAATTCGTCTTGCAGCGCCTTGAATCGCTGATCGCCGACGATACTTCCAGAGGTGTTCAGCTTGTGAAGATGCTCGGCCAGTTTGATTACCGTGGCAACAGGTACGTTCGCAGCCTTCTGTTCGATACCAGAACCACTCAGCACAATGACCGGTAAGGCTTCTCCGGTCGGCGATGCGACCACAAGAATCTCCTCCGGCACTACAGCAACTTCGACAGGCACCTCGATTTCAACTGTGCCAAAGTTTGAGCCGAGCCAGGCGATAACCGCAGGAAGCGAGGAGTCGCCCGAGTATTTCATGTTGTTACGTAGGAACCCGAGGAAATCGTCCCATGTCATGGCTCTGGCCTCTCATATGAGGTTTCAGGCCACTAACAGGCTTGTGATTTCGTGGTGCCCCGGTTCAGTACCGAGCAGAACGCCCAGCCCAACCGCAGATCATCACGTCGTCGCGCCAGCCGCGCCAACGGGTGTTTACTTGCTAATCAGACTCCCTCTTCGGAGACCTGATTGCTTGTTGCCTAATCTATTACTCGGTTCGATCGGTTTGTCAACAACAATCTGAGACTTTTTTCCTCGGGTGGGGATTTCCCAGAAGTCCACGAGGCCGAGCTTGTCCTTCGGGACGAGCCCTTTGCCTACCGCTTCGATCAACGCCTGCTGGTTAGCGGGAATGTTGACGAGGCTGATCTCCAATAGCTGCCATTGAGTCGTCACGCATTGGCACCCCTTGCCGAAATCGCTGATATCCTTCGTGGTCGCGGGCCGACGAACTTGGGGGATAAAGCCGACCGACAGAGCCTTGAGGATGCCACTCTGCACATACCACAGCGCTGTGTCCGGCAGCCACTCCAAACCCACAGGGTGGTACGGCGAGCGTTCGATAAAGCTGGCCTCGCCGACGATCCCATGCTTCCGCTGCAATACGCTGGATGTATCCCACTTGCCTAGCGGCCAGGATTGATCGTCGTGGTGAAGAAGGAACAGTGGGTTCTCATTGAATACCGACTTGTCCATCCCCGAGGGCATAAGCACCTCGCCGTCGTGGTCAACGATCGCGGTCGAGACGGTGGCTGTGATCCGTCGCTCGTTTGGGTCGGCGTGGATCTTCGTAGCGAACGACCGCAGTTGCTTGGTCTGATCGAGGGCTTGCGGCTCAGTTTCCGGCTTTGGTTGGATCATCGAGCACTTCCTTTAGCTTCCTTGCTGCTGCTAGTGCGCTTGATATCTCTTCTAAATAGTCGTCAACGGTAGTAGTGTCATGCGGTGCATGGTCAAGAATGTCCAGCAGGCTGATCACTTCTTCGATCAGCGCAGATGTGTCCGTCATGGCTTCGCATCCTTGTGTTCGATTGATGTACTCGATATGCCTTTGCATCGTGGGCAGGGGCTTACCCATACAAGTGGCGTGTGGCAGAATCGTGGACCGCGATCGTGCTCAACCACGCCTTTGCCGCCACATATCTCGCAGGGCTTGGTCATCATCTTGTTGGGGTAGTGGGTCAGCATGGGTAGGACCACGGCTTCTTACACGTCGGGCACTTATCCTGAATCGAGCTGTAAACTTCCGATACCTCAGCATCGTCAATAAATTCCAACAGAGCGTCGTCGGCGTCTGCGTTGTCTTTATCCCGAGCTTTCAGAACCCGGTTTTCAATCTGGTGGAGCGCTGCAAGTAGTTCGTTCTTGTCCATCACGCCTTCTCACTCAACTTGGGGAAATCGGCAGGGTCGAGCGGTATTTCTAACTCACGTAGTTCAATCAGTCGAGCCAGACCGCATTTCTCATAAATGTGGTTGCATATTGCAGCCTGCTCAAGTGCGCGTGGTTGCTCATGCCACCCACGACAATGCCGACACCAAACTGGTCGCCACTTCCCTGGATTCCAAACTCTAGTTTGAGGCATCAGCTTCCCTCCACCAGCGCCGGCTCTGCGTCAACGACATTAGCTGACGTTGACGTATTATCCAGGTGTGTACGAAGACTCATCGGGAAGAGCGTAACACCCTTCTCCCACGCCAACAGCTTCTCATCCGCCACGCGAGCAAAGCATCGAAGACAGATGGACGAGTGTTGATAGTGCTGCCTGATACACTCTTCCCACAGTTCTTTCGTGGCGAGGAACCCGACGTGGATAATGTCATGGCACATCGCACAGGATTCACGTTTCGAGATGACGGCCATCAGCTTTGCTCCGTTAGTACCGGCAACAAGTCACACCGGTCGTGCGGGTGCAACGGCGGACCCACAACGTCCGAGTAATCCAGCTTCAATCTACCACCTTCCACGCCCACCAGTAGAGTCCCCTGCTGGTAGAACGGCTGGTCGAGCGGGATTGGCTCATTGCCAAACTGGGCCTTGAGGGCACGGCAGAACTCACACGCTCCAGGGGCCAGCAGCCACGTCTTACCCTGCACCACGCCCGATAGCCTCCATGCCTCACGTTCACCCTCGATAAAGGCCCGTGTGGATTCGGTACGCGCGATCCGCTCGGCACGGAACCCGGACACCTGCTCGTCCATGTCCATGATCACATCGGAGATTTCACGTACCGAGCGGTTTTGGTCCAGCCCGTCCACCATGATCCGACGCAGGGCGAGTTCGGTCGTCCCGTTGACCGCTTGGGCCAGCCTCACTGTGAAGTCATTGATGAACTGTTGAACCTCGATCGACTCAACATCGAAATCAAGGCCTGGCGGCAGCCTATCCATGCCCGCCACCCCACCTCGTCTGATCGCCACTTCAACCGAAGGCTGGATCGTTTCTGTGAGTTGCTGTAACCAGCGCGGGTCACGGATCAGAGTTGATGCAGATTCGATACCTCGTATACGTAGATCGTCGGCAATGGCGTTGAGTTGTTCGCTGAGAAACTGTCTAGCCTGCTCAGCGAAGCCGGGTACACCATCCGGCCCGATACCTGGTTGTCTGCCACCCTCATCCTTGCAGCACAGGGGCGAATCGGTTTGCCCCGCGTAATACTCCAGCCAGAGCTTGGCGTGGCTCGTGATATGCCCGTTGGATGTTCCACGTAGAACATATTGCGCCTTCGCCATACTCTTGCCACCTTCATTGATTAGGCCGTCCTTATCCCCGTCCCGCCCTCCGCCTCCGCCACCACCGAATAGACCAAAGCTCTCTTCGCCCAGCTTTGATACAAGCTGCAACCCAGCCGCAACCAACGGCTCATTTGCCTTCGGATCGCTCAATGGCTCCAACCCGTCCTCTTCTCGGGCCTCATTGATTGTGCCGCCGGACTCCAGCTTGCTCCTACGCTCCTGAATCCTGATTTGCCGGTCTTCGTGAATCGGGTTCTCATGGATCAAGACCAGATTGTCCGACCACTTCGGCAGTAGCCGCTGGTTGTATACATCCTCATTGCGCCGGATCATCGGCCAGATCGTGTACCGCATGTGGGTCGGCGAGGCTTCACGAGCATTAGCCCGGTTCACATCGTCCGCAGTAATCATCGCCTTTGACACACCGAAGGCGGATATCAGTTCGTCACGCGCGTCCTTCTTGCTGTCGGTAAACTGGAGCTCCCGGTTAGTCTCGCTCAGGCGATCAATGCTGTCGTTGGGGTCGGTTGCGTGGAAGAACATCAGGTTCGCCACGCGCCGCCTCAGATCACCAAACTTCCTACGCCACTCACTAAGCATCTCATTCTTCTGGTCCCGTTTCATCTGTGCCTTGTGACGAATCACGAAGTCAGGCGTACCGCCACGGGTATATAGCCACTGCTGAAATGCCTCGATCGCAAAGTCCGCGTCGATCGCTCTGAGCCATGCTTCTACCGGCCCTACCCCACCCCACGGGTCAGCCGGGTCGTACAGCTTGTGCCACAGTACTTCATCGGGTGAGAACTTCTGCTTGTCCGGGCCGGACCCGTAGACGTACCCGCCTACGAACTTCACTGGATCTCGGATGATCTTGATCTTATGAGGCAGCAACCGCACAAGACTGACTGGTGGCTGACCGTTGGGGCCAACCAGCAACGTCATGTACCGCCCGAAGATTTGCAGGTCCGCGTACTGTGAATACCGGAACGAATAGCCCTCTTCCCAGTCGTTCACGTCATTCAGCATGTCAAGGATCGGATGGTCTGTGATCTCCACCATATCGTCGGTCATGCCTTGAATATGCTTGGTTGCGACCGAGCCAGGCGTCAACTCCAACTGCCCACGGAAGAACGCCTTTGTGCGGGCATCGACCGCCTTGGGCCGTAAGCACAGACTCTTCATTACCAGTTCCGACTTGCCGATGCTAAAGAGCCGTGGTTCAACCGAGGCAGCCGTACCCGCATTGATGTCGATGCAGCGATGTACCCACCGCCCGTTACGTTTGACCAGCTCGCTTAGGAACACACGAGGCTGCTCAAAGGCCAGCATGAACGGGCGGGGCCGGGTGCCGATCAGCGCTTGGTGGGCAGGGGTAGCGGACGTTGCCTTTCCCTCAACGTCCTGGAGGAACCATCTTGTGAGTGCGCGGCGGATCATGGATTTGCTACTATGCCCATGCTATGGAAGCATCCGAGGTGATCGAGATAACAGGACTCCCGATCGAGTACTGGTCGTTCCAGATTGAGTGCGACCATTGGATACAGATCGTCGGCCCGAATAACTGGGTATGCTGGCCGGTAGGCCCAGCGATCGTAAAGTCTCCTCCGGTAGAGCTGTTTGAGAAGATGCGCGGTGATGGCCTTCATTAGCTCCACCCCTCGTCGCTCGTCAGCACCTCTTGCAACGACATCGGCTCAGCCCGGTCCTCTGGACCCGAGAACGTCGGCGCAGCCGGGGCCAGGGTCTTACATCGCACCGCCAACGCCAGAGCGTCTACGCAATCATCGTGCATACCGACGGGGGCGGTATAGCGGACACCGTTCGCATGATACTCATACTGAAACGATTCTAGTTCATGGATCAGCACGTCGAGTGAGGCTGGGTACGAGATGAGTCCACGCTGAATCACAACCGCCAGTCCTTCCATCAACTGCTGCTTGCTGCGGCTAGTAAACAGATATCCCTCGGCCAATGAGCAGAGACGGCACAGCTCCTCTACGATCGGATCACCCACGCCAGTTGAGTCGATAAGTGCCGGTGTCTGACCGATCATGGCCGCGATACGCACCTGGGTATTACGCCAATCACTCTGCCATCGCTGGAACGCACACACATCGCCCGCAGCGTTCAACCCTACACCTACCGTGTGGTCTACGGACTTGGCCAGGTCGAACCCCCAATACGCTACCGGCCCCTCGGCCATCTCATCGACGATGCAGGCACGTATAGCGTCGACGCCAAACGGGTTGGCAACGTCGGCCAGGAACTCAGCCAGATACTCTTGGCTGAACGCATCAGCAGGCATGTTCGGGTCAAGACGCGCCGCCTCGATCTCGCTATCAAGTATGTACGGGTTAGCACTGGTCGGCATCTGGAATGACGCCCAATTTGGGTCATCCCCACTCTGGCCCGTCGTCCAGAGTCGCCATAGATAGTTATGACCCCACGGTGTTGAAGGGAACCACGCATCCCCTCGTAGGTCAGCGAGTGTAGGACGTATGGATTTGGTCCAGTCCTGCTCTAGGTACGGTGCGTGCGCCGCCTCGTCAACAATTACTCGCTTGTACTTACGGCCTCGGCCAACCATCGTCTTGGTAGGAGTTGATGATCGCAACGTCCAGAAATCCATCTTGCCGCCAGTCCCTAGTTTGATCTGTCTATCGGTCTTGTTGGCACGAACCGCTGAACCCAGCGGCGCAAGCGTCTCCACTGTAAAGTCCCAGGCCTCTTCCAGCAGCTTGTATGAGGGAGCGAACCAGCCTACTGGGTCACCATCTAATAACGTAGGGATGGCTAGGTGCTCAACACCCATATCCGTCTTGCCCCAGCGCCGTCCACACGCCACAACGTTGAACCGCTTTGCGTTGTCCAAGACGTACTGCTGACCGGGGTGCGGAGGTTTTAGCTTGAGCCTACATTCACTCAACAGGCAACTCCGGCTTCTCATACGTGACGAGTATGTGCGTGACCTCGGCCTGCATCTGCTCAGCCACCTTGCCGTCCAGCCGTTCCATGAGCAGGTTGAAGAATTGGAAGTTGCCGGACAGGGCCATCGCAACTGCCTTCTTGGCAAGGGCTTGCGATAAGTCTTTGCCGTCCAATCCGTTCTCAATCAGCTTCTCTATAGCTGAGGTGAGCACACGCCCCTTGGGCCTACCTAGTGGGTTGCCGGACTGGCCTGGCTTCCACGGCGGCATGAGCCCTCGCTGCTGCCCGTTGACTACGGTGATATCGCGGTGTTCCTGACCGTCGTCAGACATGGGCCTCTGCCTTCACCAAATCAGACGCTAACGCCACGTCGGCCAACTTCTCACTTAGCCGTGTCTCTCTGGCGATGTAGTCCTCGAATGTCTTGGCGAGGGCGACGAGCTCGTCGCCGCGTGGCTTGGACGCTGGGGTAATTGCACGGGTACGGATCGCCGCGTCAAGGGCCTCGACCCGTATCCGCTGTCCCATTGTGAGTACATCTTCAACGCTCATGTGGTTACCGCCTCTGGTTTTACCAGTTCCGAGAATAACGCCCCGTCAGACTTGCGCCGAGGCGAGACGTTCGTCAGGTTCATGTACCGCCGAAGGATCACGTCCACGTAACGCGGCTCGATCTCGATTCCGTAGCAGGTGCGGCCAAGCTGCTCGGCGGCGATGAGGGTGGTGCCAGAGCCGAGGAAGGGGTCGAGGATGATGTCGCTGGGCGC
>CBDUST010000154.1:0-10097 GCA_965369945.1 uncultured bacterium
CGACGGTCCGGGGGCCCGGGCATCCTGCCCGTGCAGATGTCACGCCATGACAAGTCGCACGGGCTGGATGCCCGTGCCACCGGAGTCGCCCCGATCGACCCGTTGGGTTCGGCAAATTCATCGTGGCCTTCGATGACTAGCGCACGCAGCCGCTACCTCTTCAGTGAAACTGCTGGAGCGACCCTCAGAATTAGCCAATCCCCGTCTTCTCGCTTGGCGGGCTGAACAGGTCGAGAATCAATGTCTCGTCAAGCGCCTCAGCGGAGTGCGGCACGTTGGCCGGCAGGTGCAGCACTTCGCCGCCGGTCAGCTCTATCTCTTGATGCTCGGGGCTACCTTCGACGCCGAGACCAAAACGGATCCGACCGCGAATCACACAGGCGAATTGCTCGTTCTCATGAGCGTGGCTCGGTACTACGAATCCTTCCTCTAGCATCACCTGCGAGATCATCATCTTCTGGCCAATAATCCGCCGCCGTTCGATCAACGGCATCGGACTATCCGTAGGAAGGTCTGTCCAGCGGTAAACGCGTGCCTCTGTATCCTGTGTCATCAGCGCTCCAAAATGAGGTCCGAAGCGTATTCATACTACACGCCCGCGGCTCAACTGATCGCACAATTGCCCCAAACCGCGGTAAGACGTCTGTCATGCCCAACAAAGTTCCCTGGCCGCAGCGCACCTTCGATTTCGACTTTCCTGTTGACCGGTATCCCCAGTTGCTAGAGCGGCTGCGCCGGACGCCCACTCGAGTCGAGCAGATCGCGCGCTCGCTTTCACCGCCCGTGTTGGTCAAACAAGATGGCGAGACGTGGTCCATCCAGGAGAATATCGGGCACCTTGCCGATCTCGAATCGCTGTTCACCGGACGATTGGACGACTTTGAAGCTAAAGCGCAAGAACTCCGCGCCGCGGATATGACCAATCGTAAGACTCATCAGGCGATGCACAACGCCCGCCCAATCAACGAAGTTCTCAACGAGTTCCGATCTCTTCGCCAGCAGCTTCTCGCACGGCTGGAGGCGCTATCGCCAGCTGATTTCTCTAGAACCGCCCGTCATCCTCGCCTCCAAAAGCCGATGCGCATCGTGGACATGCTCCTATTTCACGCCGAGCATGATGATTACCATCTGGAGCGCATTGGCGAACTCGTCGGTTTGTTCAGCTAGATGACCGAGGGGGAGAATGGACGAACACGTCAACGGCCCCAACCCTCATTACCAAGGGATGTCATCTTCGAGATCATCAGCCGGTGGCTGACGGCCGACATCGACTTCCCAGTCTTCAGTCTCGGCTTCGAGGTCTACAGGTTCATCGGCTTCGTCGTCGTCGTCCTCGACCCACATCAGGTTGCCCTGCTCATCGCGATAATCGGGGTCGACCGGGAAGATGTCGAAGCCAAAGCCCTTGCCGTCGCAGCCTGGCGTCGGGCACCACCAAAAGCCTGGTGCGTCGCTTTCGGTCGTCTCGTCAACCCAGTGGATAAGATAGCTTTCGTATTCCTGGTCGCAGTGCAGACAGTGAACCATGACCGGAACGGTGGGTGGACGAAACGGATCACGTTCGGCCGGCGAGGCGTCAACCATAGTCCGCATTTTCGCAACTGATCACGAATCAATCAAGACCAGTCAGCACGGATTCCGGATGTAATTGTGACACCGCCGCAGCGGCAGCGATTTGACGCCTCATCCGCCAGACGGGTGGGATGGGAATGGACCGCAAGAGGGGCTATTGGCCCGGCATAGCGTCGTGGAGCCGTTTCTGCTGCCGTAGATTGCTCCAGACCACCGACACCAACGAGTAGATGACGCGTAGGTTCTCCTCGAAGGGGCCGCCTTGGGCCTGTTCGAGCAGCGTGCCTGTTCGATCGAGAATGACCCAGGCATGTCGCTCTTGGAGCGTTCCGTCTACAAGGTCGTTCCGCAACTGTTCCAGGTCCATACGAAGTTCAGTCATATCTGTGCGTGTCGCCATGGCATCCTCCTTGCCAAGTTCCTATATCAAAAGTGTACGACACGACCCCCTTGATTACAGGCGGATACTACTGGCAAACTGGACCATCAGCGTACTCATGTGGGTGGGGTGGCTTGGGTAAGGCGCCACGAACCAACCCGGGCGAACAGGTCCGAATTTGATGCCTGATAGCGGTCGTCAACAAGTGCGCGCATTATCGGTTGCGAGACGCTCAGTAGTTTCCCCAACAAGAGCGCTTTGATGGCCTTGAGCCTATTGCAGACCATCAAGGTGACCACGCTAGATGCCGAAAAAAGAGCGTCGGCGCACCCTATCTGACCACCGGCTGAGTTAGCGGATCACTCTCTGGCGTGCCGCCGCCTTATCGATCCCGGGGAAACCACGAACATGATCAACAGAATGTGTACCGGAGGTGTCGACTGTGCAGGCAGATGCTGCCAGTACGGTTGATAGCACCTACACATGAAACAGCGCGCGTTTTATCGCGCAACGAACTAGAACGGCAAAACACACTCAAATTGGGAATGGAGGGGCCGATGGTTGGCCTGATACACAAGCTACTGTTCGATCTCATCGAGGAAATGGCAGGCATGGAAAAGATCCTCGAGGTCAAGCGCAAGGCCGGTGTCGAAGAAGACAAAGCGTTCCGTATGGACGAAGTTTACGACGACGAAGAGTGGCAGCGCCTGTTCGGCGCCACCTGCGACGTTCTGGGAGTCACCGAAGACCAAGCCGTGGAGGCCTTCGCAGACTTCTTCTTCAAGGACTCGATGAAGCGCTGGCCCATGTGGTTCTCGATGTCCAAGACGGCTCGCGAGTTCCTTCAGCGTCAGCCCAAGATCCACAACGGTTTTGCCACCGGCATCCGGGATCAGAAGGCCGGCCAGGCGATCAACGACAAGTTCGAGATCAAGCACCATGAAGACGGGATTGACGTCCACTACCGGTCACCGAACCAACTCTGTGGGCTGTACATGGCTCTTGCCCGCTGCTTGATGAAGCACTACGGAGACGAGGCGGCGATCGAGGAAACCAAGTGTCTGAAGCAGGGTGATTCGGAGTGTGAAATCCGCATCCGATGGGCCGCGTAACGAAGCAGCAAACGATGACCGAACGTACCAACCCCAACCTTGTCGGCGAGCAACAGCTTCGCGCATTGATCGACCAACTGGCCGACCAGCTGTGCCAGGCCGTGGACGGCCGGTTCGACTTTGCCGTGAGGGTCGAGGGGCAGGATGAGACGATCGAGAAGCTCCAGATGCTGATCAACTTCGTGCTGGACGCGGCTCGCCGAAGCCTTGCGCAGATCGAGGCGAAAGCCGATGGCCTGGATGAAAAGACACATACGCTTTCAACGATGAATCTGAAACTGGAAAAAGAGATCACAGATCGGAAATATGCTCAAAGCGCCCTAGAGAAAAGCGAGGCAGAGACGCTCGCTATTCTGGATTCCGCGGCAGATGCGATTATCGCCATCGACGAGCGCGGCATTGTTGCCACGTTCAACCACGCAGCCGAGGGGATGTTCGGCTATTCGGCCTCTGAGATGATTGGCCGGAACATCTCTATCATCGCACCTTCTCCCCATCGTGAAGAGCACGATGATTACCTTCAACGATACCTAAGAACCGGCCACTCAAGAATCCTCGGCCTTGAACGCGAAGTTGAAGGGGTGAGAAAGGATGGTTCGACATTCCCCATGGCGCTTCGAGCCACCGAGATGATCCACGATGGACAACGTTCGTTCATTGGAATCGTTCAGGATATCAGCGAGCGCAAGCGCCTCCAGGATGCGCTCGAAGCGCTCGCCCGGTTCCCTGCCGAAAACCCAAACCCCGTCATGCGCGTGGACAACGACGCATGCATCATCTACGCCAATCCCGCCTCCAGCCATATCCTCAAGGTGTGGGAGACCTCACCAGGGAATCATCTTCCAGCACCCTGGCCTGAGACGATCGCGCAGGTGCTCGCGTCCGGGCAGAGTAACACCGTCGAAGCAAAGTGCGGCGACCAGATATACACGATCAGTATGGTACCGTTCGTCCAGGCCGGGTACGTCAACCTCTTTGGCAAGGATATTACCGAGCGCGTCGAGGCCGAGGTCGAGCTGCGAGAGAGCGAGCGCCAACTGCTGACAAATACTCAGGAACTTGAACAGCAAAAGGCGCAGCTCGTAGACGAAATGGCCCAACGCATGGGTGCCGAGGCACAGGCCCGTCATGATGCCATGCACGACACGCTCACCGGTTTATCCAACCGAGCCGTCTTGCTGGATCGCATCGCGGGATGTCTCCAACGCACAACAAACGAGAACGACTATAAATTCGCGCTGCTGTTCCTGGACTTCGATCGATTCAAGATCATCAACGACAGTCTCGGCCACGAAGTCGGCGACCAGTTGCTCATAAGTATCGCTGATCGATTGCACAACGGCCTCAGGGCCGGAGATACAGCGGCGAGGGCTCATGAATGCGGGGACAACGAGAGCGACAATCTCTCCGCTCGGTTGGGCGGCGACGAATTCGTGATCCTCTTGGACGATATCAACGAAATTGAAGACGCCACCCGCGTGGCCGAGCGGCTACACACCTTGCTGGAGACCCCACACAAGCTCGGCATTCACGAGGTCACGTCGACCGCCAGCATCGGAATCGTAACGAGTGACAGCGGCTACGACTCAGCCGACGAGATGCTTCGCGACGCGGACACCGCGATGTATCGAGCCAAATCCGCCGGGAGGGCGCGGCATCAACTCTTCGACCGGGCTATGCATGACGAAGCTGTCATCCGCCTGGAACTCGAGAACGACCTTCGCCGCGCGCTTCAGCTCGAACAGTTTCGGCTTGTTTATCAACCGATTATCGATCTCCGGACCGGCCTCGCCGTCGGCCTCGAGGCCCTGATCCGTTGGGAACACCCTGATCGCGGCGTCATATCGCCAATAGATTTCATTCCCGTGGCGGAAGAGACCGGCCTCATCGTTCCCATCGGGGGCTGGGTGCTCCTGGAGGCCTGCCAACAAATCAAGAAGTGGCAGGAGCAGTTCCCCTGCGAATCACCATTGTGCATGAACGTCAACGTCTCCAAACGGCAATTCACCCAGACCGATTTCGTCGAGACGATTCAGCACATGTTGACCATGGCCAGAATTCAACCACACACACTCAAGTTGGAGATCACCGAAACTGCGATCATGGACAACCTCAAAGAGCTCAATCCGGTTCTCCAGCGCCTCCGAAGCTGCGGCGTTCTCCTGTGCATCGATGACTTTGGAACAGGCCATTCGTCGCTGAGCTGCCTTCACGAATTCTCAGTCGACGTCCTGAAGATCGACCGCGCCTTCCTCGACAATATGAGGGAGACTCGCGAATACGCCGCCGTAACACACGCGATCGTCACGCTCGCGCAGAACCTGGGTATGGACGTCGTCGCCGAGGGCGTTGAAACACCGGAGCAGGTAGCACAGTTGCAAGCGCTCGACGCAGACTACGCGCAGGGGTATTACTTCGCCAAACCCTTGAGCGTCGAAGACGCCGCGACGTTCCTGCAAAACCAGGGACCGTTGGCCAAGTCCGCCTGAATCCCCGGCGATATTGCCCCACTCTCACGCCGCCGTGTGTGGGAGGTATGATCATCACCTGCTGAAAATCTTCAGGAGATGAGATCGTGCATTTACAAGTTTACCTTTCCGGCGAAATCCATTCGGACTGGCGCGAGCAGATTGCTCAAGGCGTTCAGCAACAGAACCTGCCGGTCACACTGAGCGGCCCCGTCACCAATCATCAGGCCAGCGACAACTGCGGCGTCGAGATCCTCGGCCCCGAACCGCAGCCGTTCTGGAAGGATCATAAAGGAGCGAAGATCAACGCCATACGCAACCGCACGCTCATCGAACAAGCGGACGTCATCGTCGTGCGCTTCGGTGAGAAGTATCGGCAGTGGAATGCCGCGTTCGACGCCGGATACGCCGCAGCGATGGGCAAACCAATTATCACGTTGCACGACGCCGAACACACGCACGCGCTCAAGGAGGTCGATGCAGCAGCGCTCGCCGTAAGCGAGACGCCCGAGGGGGTAGTGAGTATCCTCGCCTATGTCATCGGATCTCAAGGATAGAATAGAGGATGACTATTCGAATCTACCAAGTGGATGCGTTTACCGATCAGTTGTATTGCGGTAATCCCGCTGCCGTGTGTTTTCCGCACGAATCCGCCGATCCCGGGTGGATGCAAGCGGTCGCGGCCGAGATGAATCTTGCCGAGACGGCGTTCCTTTGGCAACGAGCCGATGGAACATACGACCTGCGCTGGTTCACGCCCAAAGTAGAAGTCGATTTGTGCGGCCACGCCACGCTCGCCAGCGCACACACGCTCTGGGAATCCGGCGACCTAAGCCGAACTGAACCGGCGCAATTCCATACTCGAAGCGGCCTCCTGACGGCTCGACCTATTGACCAGGACTGGATCGAGTTGGATTTTCCCAGCCTAGCGCCACAACCTGTCACCGCGCCTCAGGGTTTGACTGAAGCACTTGCAGCTCAACCGCAGTACGTCGGAATAGCTGCCCAAAATCACATTGTCGAACTCGATTCAGCCCAAGCGGTGCGCGCCCTGGAACCTGATTTCGATCTGCTCCGAAAGAACAATCTCTGCGTCATTGCAACCGCCGTAAGCGATGATTCGGAATTCGACTTTATCTCACGATACTTTGCGGTCCCGTTTGGTATTGATGAAGATCCCGCGACCGGCTCCAGCCATTGCACGTTGGGGCCCTACTGGCAGTCACGCCTCGGCAAGAACGAATTCGTCGCTTATCAGGCGTCGGCCCGCGGCGGAGGCGTCAAGGTCCGCGTGGCTGATGATCGGACCTTCATTGCTGGACAGGCGGTCACGGTCTTGCGGGGCGAGCTTACCGAGCCCGCCCTGGCAGCGCTGCCGTGACACTGATGGCAATCAAGGGTCGATAACCGGCCGATCGGGGTGCGCCGTCCTATACCACTTCAGAACTGAGCAAATGCAGCGTTTGTAGCGGCTGCGTTGCTGCGGGAAACTTGCCGGTAGTTGCCGAACGACCACCTGAATGTGACCCTTGTAGATGTAACTGAGGACGGCCGGGAAGCCGTCACATGCGAGGGGAAAGTATGTCTGGAATCGGTCTAGCGGCGGTATCGATGACCGCACAGCGGGTCCACGCCGCCAACGCCAAGTCGCTGGCGGGTAGCCTGGAGAAGCTCGCCACAGGTTACCGCATCAACCACGGTAAGGACGATCCAGCCGGGCTGATTACGTCCGAGAATCTGCGCGCCGTTCTCGCTGCACTAGACGCGGAGACGCGCAGTCTGCAGCGCGTTGATTCCGTTGCCAATGTTGCCGAGGGTGCGCTCTCTGAAATCTCGGGACTGCTGGTTCAAGCGAGTGGCTTGGCCGTCGCCAGCGCCAACACCGCCGGAGTTTCCGACGCCGAACGCGCCGCCAACCAAATGGAACTCGACTCGATCGTCTTTTCCATCAACCGGATCGCCAACTCGACGAACTTCAACGGGCAGCCGCTGTTGGATGGCACCGCCACTCTCAGCGCCGGCAGTGGGTCCATCACCATCAACAGCGCCGCCGCGAGTGCTTTGGGTGAGACCAACATTGACGGAACGACGCACACGCTCATCGACGTCGCCTTCGGCGGCAGCCTCAATATCGCCAACGGTGATCTAGAAGGCGCGCTTCAGACGATTCGCGCAGCGGTGAATCAGGTCGCCACCCAGCGCGGAGAAATCGGCGCGTTTCAGAAGTACACCGTTCAGTCGCAAATCAACACCAACCAGATCGCGTTCGAGAATGTCGCGGCGGCGAATTCAATGATCCGTGACACTGATTTCGCCAAAGAGACCGCGGCTCTGAATCGGGCACAGTTATTGACTCAATCCTCAATCGGCGTGATGTCGATGATCGATTCCCTCCGCCAGCAAGTCCTGAACACCCTTATGGGCTAGCGCCAAAGGCGAATCCACCTCATCGTTGACGTGTCGCTCACGCGGCTATTTCGGACATGCAGGTCCGATCGGCTTGCCAAATGGTAATTCTGCGCAGATGCTACCGAATCAATAGACGTGGCCAACAGGCCTAGAAGAGGAGGCAACGCGCATGATTCCTTCATTAGTCATACTTGGCTTAGTTGTCGTTGTGGCGCTCTACGTCGTCGTGATCTACAACGGTCTAATTCGTAAGCGAGTCGCCGCGAACGGCGCTTGGGCTGACATCGACGTGCAATTGAAGCGGCGTTACAACCTCATCCCCAACCTTGTGGAGACGGTCAAGGGATACGCATCCCACGAGCGTGAGACACTCGAGTCCGTTATCAAAGCTCGGCAAACAGCGATCGATGTATCCGGCATCGCCAACCAAGCGCAAGCTGAGAACATGCTTTCTGGTGCGCTTCGTCAATTGTTTGCGCTGTCGGAGCGGTATCCCGACCTCAAGGCGAATCAAAACTTCGCCCAGCTTCAGGAAGAACTTTCGAGCACCGAGAACAAGATCGGCTTCTCCCGCCAGCACTACAACCGATCAGCGGGGCAGTACAACGAAGCGATCGCCGTGTTCCCCGCAAATATGATCGCAGGCATGTTCAACTTCGACCGCAAGGACTTCTTCGAGCTCGAAGATACCGCCCAGCGCGAAGCGCCCAAGGTCGAATTCTAAAAGTTTGGCCGCCGGGCCTGACCCGGCGGGGGGCAATCGCGATTGACCAACCGATCGGACCAAACCTCCTCAACGATTCACGCCGATCAACCGGCCGTTCGCGCGCTCCCCGCCAACGTCACCTTCAACGATCTCATCCGCGCCAATAAACGCAAGAGTACGCTCCTCATGATTGGCATGGGACTGCTCGTCGTACTTCTGGGCGCAGCGATCAGTGCAATGCTGGCTGTTTGGGGCGGCGGTGATGTCGTCAGCCTCGTGCCCTCGGTGATCCTCGGCACCGTCGTTGCGGTCGTTGTCGCCATCATCGCCTCAACCTGGAGCTTCTATGGCGGCTCGAAAGCGATTTTGCGCATCGCCGGGGCGGTGCCCATTGAGCACAAAGACGATCCGCAATTGTTCAACGTCGTTGAGGAGTTGAGTATCGCCGCCGGCACACCAATGCCCGAAGTGTATCTGATCAACGATCCAGCAATGAACGCATTCGCCACCGGTCGTGATCCAGCCCACAGCGCTGTCGCGATCACCACCGGCCTGCGTGAGAAACTTTCGCGCGATGAATTGGCGGGCGTAATGGCGCACGAGATCAGCCACATACGCCATTACGACATTCGCTTTGCCATGCTCATGGCAACGATGGTGGGTTTGATCGTCTTTGCCTCCGATGCGTTTTGGCGCATCATGTGGTATGGGAGCTGGCACGGCACGGGGCGGCGCAGCGCCCGAGGCGGCTCCAAGGGCAGTGGTGCCATTGTCTTGATCATCATGGTCATCGCGATCGTGCTGGCCATTCTCGCTCCAACCCTGGCGATGATTATCCGCATGGCCGTGAGCCGCCAACGTGAATACCTCGCCGACGCCGGGGCGGTGGAGTTGACGCGATACCCCCAAGGGATGATCGGTGCACTAGAAAAACTCGGCGCATGCAAGCATCCGCTCAAAGGCGCAAACCGCGCCACCGCTCACCTATTCATCGTCAACCCCTTGAAGAACGCGCTGAAGGGCAAAGGGCACGAACTGTCAAGCGCGTTTCGAACACACCCCCCACTGCACGATCGCCTCGCTCGACTGCGGGCGCTGATTGAGTAAGCGACGGATCCATTTCGGCGTTTTGTCTGGGCTGCGCCGCTATTCCCAGTCACTACGGTCAATGGGTTTCGGCTTGGGGAGAAGCACCCGCTGCTTTGGTGGCAGCAGCGCCCAGAGCTTCTCCACGAGCCGTTCCTCGAGATCGTAGCGCCAATGCATCACCCGGTAGTACTTTGCCCTGGCCGCCTTACGCGTGGAGGCCGAATCACGATTGAGACGAGCGTCCGTCCATTTGTTGTCCGCTTCGATGATTCGGCCATTGAGGGACCTCGCTTCGGGTTCATACCACGCACGGAGCGCAGCCGCGTCGAGGTCAAGGCGCCGGGCATCATCCCGCGCAAGTC
>CBDUST010000155.1:0-10093 GCA_965369945.1 uncultured bacterium
TGATCTACGGCCTGGCCGGTGCGGTGGGCGCGGTGTTGTTGCTCGTTATCGCCGGCTTGGATTTTCTCGATAAACAACACACAGCGCTGCATCCGCTACTGCTACTGATCTTCGCCGCTTGGAATGGGTACGGATCGTTCTCCGGGCTGCGCGAAATTCTGGCCGGCCGCGCCAAATCGTCACCCTTCCAACCGCCCGCTTAATGACGCTTGTCAGACTCAGCTCCCGTTGCACGCTACAATCGCCCGCGTAGCGCGCAACTATGGATCATTTCAACTACCAATCCGGTCAACTGCACTGCGAGTCGCTCTTAGTCTCTGAGATTGCGCGGGAGTTCGGTACGCCGTGTTTCGTGTATTCCAAAGCGACGTTGGTCAACCATTACACGCGTTTGGCGGAGGCGTTCGCACCGCTTGATCCGCTCATTTGTTACTCGATCAAGAGCTGTTCCAATCTTACGATTTGTCGAACGCTGGCGGAATGTGGCGCGGGGATGGACTTAGTCAGTGGGGGGGAGCTTCATCGAGCGCAGCTTGCCGGCGTCGATCCGGCCCGGTGCGTCTATGCCGGTGTGGGAAAGACTGACAGTGAGATCCGCGAATCACTTGAGGCAGGCGTCGGCTGGTTCAATATCGAGTCCGAAGCTGAGTTTGAGAACATCAGCGCTATCGCCGTGTCGATGAATCGCACATGCCGCGCAGCGCTTCGCGTGAATCCCGATGTCGATCCGCATACGCATCGCTACACGACGACGGGGAAGAAGGAAACGAAGTTCGGCGTTGATATCGAGCGCGCCAAGGAAGTCTTCGAGCGGTTCGGCGGTGACGAGCATTGTAAGCTTAGCGGTCTTCACATTCATCTTGGTTCGCCGATCTACTCCGCTCAGCCCTATGTGGAAAGCATCGGGAAAGCGCTTGGACTCATCGACGAGTTGGTTGAGCGCGGATACACCATCGACATGCTGGATCTCGGCGGTGGGTTTGGTGCGGACTATGTAACGGATCAAACCCCTTTGGCCAGTGAGTACGCCAGCGAGATCGTTCCACTTCTTCAAGATCGCGTAAACAACGGTCTACAGATCATCATCGAGCCGGGGCGTACGATCAGCGCCAACGCGGGCATCCTTCTTCTGAAGGTGCTGTACACAAAGTCCTCGGGCGACAAGACGTTCGTGATCTGTGATGGTGGGATGAATGTTTTGATGCGGCCGTCACATTACGGTGCCTTCCATTTCATCTGGCCGTGCCGAGTCTCGTCGGAGCATGTGCCGGCGCTGCGAGCTGAGAACATGGATTTGCCGGGATTGATCACAGCTGATGTGGTTGGCCCGATCTGTGAAACAGGCGATTTTCTGGCGATCGACCGGAAGATTCCGCCGATGAAGCGCGGCGATCTTGTGGCCATCTTTGGGGCTGGGGCGTATGGCATGACGATGAGCAACCGTTACAACTCCATGCCGCTGCCGGCCGAGGTAATGGTGGAGCAAACGACGGCGACGCTCATTCGTCGCAGAGAAATGTATGATGATCTGACCGCCCATGAAGTTATTGCGGGGAGTCCGTCATGATCAAGCGCGAACCGGATGGTCTTTGGGTGGTTCTGGAAGAGACCATTGCCGCACATCACGACGAGGTCTTTACGTTCTTGACAACGGCGGGCGGTCTGACGCGTTGGTTTCCGGTGGCGGCGGAGGTCGATCTTCGTCCGGGCGGTCGAATCGTGTTGAGTTGGAACAAGGATTTTACGCGCATAACGACCGTGGCCATTCTTGATTATGACCCGGGCGGCGTGATCGTCTGGGATTGGCAGGCGGCGCACTCCGAGCAACACGCGCCGGTCTATTGGACGGTTCGCCCCGACGTCGAGGAGGGCTGTCGTGTGGAATTGCGGCAGGGTCCGTTCAGCGAAAACGTCGATTCGTTGATTACCATGGCTGAGGAAGCAGCGAGTTGGCGCTGGCAGTTATGTAACTTGCGATCGGTGCTCGAATCCTCACACGACATGCGCAAGGTCCGGCCGCTGTAGGGATATCAACACAGAGGACACGGAGGGGAAGCAACCGCAGATGAACACAGATGAACAGGGATGGGCAGAGCTAAGAACGGGAAGGTCCGGGTGGCATCGAAAGAAAACGTCGAAACGTCGAAACGTCGAGAACATAAAGCCGCGACCGTTGGTCGCGTTCTTATCGAAGTACAATCATCGCTTCCGCTCATCCCAACGACGACATCGGTAACAACACGCGCGCAACAACCTGCGCCACGATCAGCGCATAAACCCCCGCGATGAGATCGTCGGCGAGGATTCCCCAGCCCCCGCGGAAGCGCTGCGCCTGAAACGCCGGGGGTGGTTTGATGATGTCCAGGATGCGAAAGGCAAAAAAAGCCGTCGCTGCCAGCGCGAGATTCCATATCCAACTTTCGGAATCGATCATCGGCCGCCAGGGTAGGAACAACAACGCGATCGCTTGGCCTGCGGTCTCGTCGGCTACGACCTGGCCGGGGTCTTTCTTGCCAAAGCGTTGCTCCGCTTCGGCGCCAAATCGAACACACACGATCGAGAAGATCAACGCCACAAGTACAAGACTAATGTTGATCGACCAGTGATCGAAGCGGCTCAGTCCATCGCCGCTCAAGATCAAGATCATCAAGAGCACAAGCGCCGGCGGCGGTGTCGAGCCCCACGTTCCCGAGGCCGGGCGCATATGCCCAAGCCCGAAGGTTGTGAGAAGCAGCAGACGAATGTTCATTCGTCCGAATCCGATTCAAGGTTGTGCCGCGATGCGTAGATCTCGCGCAACCCCACAATGTAGGGCAGTCCGGACCACACAGTCACGATCACCGTCGCATAGACAAGCACGTCGCAGATGCGCAGTGCCCATATGTTCTCGTGCGGCTTGAATGTGATGACCACGAACAACACGGTCGGGATGGCAATGGATTGGAGGATCATCTTCAGCTTGCCGGAGAGTTTGGCGCCGAAGCTGACGCCCATCGATTCGATGACGCCGCGGACGCCGGTGACCAGAAGCTCGCGGACCAAGATGACGACGACCATCCAGGGGTAGACGCCGGTGGCCATGGTGAAGAAGGTCGGTTCCTCGACCCACTCTGTGACGACGAACCGGGGCCCGGCGAGGTAGATGAAGGCGCCCAGGATGAGGACCTTGTCGCAAAACGGGTCCATGAGTCGGCCGAATTTCGAGGTGACGCCCCATTTGCGGGCCAGGTGGCCGTCGAGGGAATCCGTGATGGCGGCCGCGATGAAGATGCCTATGGCCACCGCAGCCCAGGCGATGTTCTTGTCGGGATAGCGGTAGGCGTTGAGCGTGGCGAAGAATCCTGCGGCCAGGACCAGGCGGAGCAGGGTCAGCGCATTGGGCAGGCTTCGACGGATGGGGTCAGGCATGGTCGGCTGATCCTACCGGTTGGCGAGGGGCCGCGAAACGATCGACCTTGCCGCACCATCGGCTCGACGGACCCGAGATTGTGAACTGTGGCACACAGTCGGTTGCCAGAAGGGCCTATCGGCAATATCTTGCCGATCCCTCGCGGGTCCGTGCGCCTGGGTCCGGCGGCGGTTCGGCCGCGTCGGGTGGGTGACGGACAAAAAGCGATCGCCTCGATGGTCTCCTCGATTTTCTACCTTGGGTGTGTTCTCGGCATCGCTACAGCGGCGTTGTATCTGTTGGTTCGCCCCAGTCGGCGTGGGGTTAAAATAGCAGCGATCGTCGTGGGGCTGGGCGCATTGGGATGGCTCGTTCAACAATCCACGAGCCTACTGGCCGGTGACCCCTCCGATCGGCCCGGCATCTTTTTCTATGTCTTTAGTCTGATTGCCGTGGCGTCTGCGGTTCGGATGATCACCCACAGCCGACCGATCTACTCGGCTTTGTATTTCGTGATGGTGGTGCTGAGTTCGGCCGGGCTATTTCTTTTGTTGGAAGCAGAGTTCATGGCCTTTGCCCTGGTCATCGTCTATGCCGGGGCAATCCTCATCACGTATTTGTTCGTGCTGATGTTGGCGCAGCAAGCGGTGGACGATGGAACAATCCAGCAGCCGGAGTACGACCGGGTGCCGCGTGAACCGGCGGCAGGCGCGTTGGTGGGATTCGTCATGCTGGCGCTGCTCAGCGAGATGATCTTTACCGGCGTGGCGACCGAGCTGGAATCGCCTTCGGTCGGGTCGGCCCAGATCCTAGCCTGGCGGGAATTGGAACAGATGCCGGTGCAACTTCGTCGTGAGCTGATCGATGTCGATCCGGAACTTTCCGAGACGTTGCCAAAAGATGGTCAGCCAGCGCTTTTCAGCCGGCTTGATGCGCAAGGGGCGGTGTTCATCGTCGATTCGGCGGCGTCGCCTGAAGGCAACGGCGAGATCAGTCTGCCGGATTCGGCTATGCCGCAGAACATTCAGCGTGTGGGATGGGCATTGGTTCATCAATTCCCAGCGAGTCTTGAGCTGGCGGGCGTGATCCTGCTGATGGCGATGTTCGGGGCTGTGGTCCTGGCTCAGCGACAAATCGAGCTCAGCGACCAAGAGAAGCGCCTCGCAGCGCAATCGCAACAAGCGGCGAAGGACGCAGTGAACGGAGGTAGTGCATGACGCTGGCGATGATCGAAAACCTCGGCTCTATTACGCTGAGTCATTACATCTTCACCAGCGCGCTGCTTTTCGTAATCGGACTGATCGGCTTCGTGACCCGGCGCAACATGATCGTCATGTTCCTTTGCACGGAGCTGATGTTCCAAGGCGCGGCGATCGCGATGATTGCCTTCGGGCGATTCCATCTGAATGCATCCGGACAGGTGTTTGTGATATTCATTCTGACGATCGCTGCGGCTGAGGCAGCGCTGGCTCTGGCGCTGGTGGTGTTGCTGTATCGACGTCGAGAGACGCTCAGCGCCGAAGTGTGGTCAGAGTTGAAGGAGTCACCTGAAGCGTGATTGCGTCGATGAGTGCAACCATCTTGTCCATCGTCGCCTCTTCGGAGTCGGCTGTTGACGTGCCGGTGGCGCACGTGACCAATGAGTTTGGATGGGCATCATTGATCCTGTGGCTCCCGGCAATCTCGACGGTGCTGTGCGGCGTTTGTGCGGCAATGAAGGTCAAGACCAAAGCGCCGGGTTGGATCACGGTGGGCCTGCTGGGCGCTTCGTTCCTTCTCACGCTGGCGCTCTTCTTTAGTTACGACAGTCCCGTCATTATCCATGTGCTCGATTGGCTGAACATCAGTTGGAGCGGCGACGGTGGACCTGTACATTTTGTTGCTAATTTCGCGCTCTACGTTGACTCGCTGACGCTGCTTTGGATGCTGTTCGTGACCGGCCTGGGAACGCTCATTGCGCTCTATGCCACCGAATACATGGAAGCAGACGTCGGCAAGGGGTACACGCGTTTCTTCGCCGGCGTCAGTGTGTTCTTGTTTGCGATGACCGCGCTGGTCATGGGCGACAACCTGGTCATGCTCTACCTGGGATGGGAGGGCGTAGGTTTCGCGTCCTATTGGCTCATTGGGTATTACTACAGCAAGCCCTCAGCCGTCGCTGCTGCGAAAAAGGCGTTCATCGTCAACCGCATCGGCGACCTCGGATTAGCCCTGGGCATCTACTTCATCTGGCATAACTTCGGCACGGTCGAGTATCGCGCGCTCTTCGAGGCGCTCAATGCCGGTGGATACTCCACCGAGAAAGCTGGTTGGTCGGTTCACGCAATTCCCTATCTGTTGATGCTCGGCGCGTTCGGTAAGTCGGCGCAGCTTCCACTATACGTTTGGCTTCCCGATGCGATGGAAGGGCCGACGCCGGTCTCGGCGCTCATTCATGCTGCAACCATGGTCACAGCGGGTGTCTACTTGCTCGCTCGAATGTATCCAGCGATGTTGCTCGATGACTATGCACTGCCCACCGTCGCATGGATCGGCGGGCTCACAGCGCTGCTAGCGGCGACGATCGGCATGGCGCAACACGACATCAAGCGCATCTTCGCTTATTCGACGGTTTCACAGTTGGGGTACATGTTCCTTGGATTGGGTGTGCTGACATCGTTCGGCGCGGCATATCACGTCTTCACGCACGCATTCTTCAAAGCGGTGCTGTTCCTCACTGCTGGGGCGGTGATGCACGGGTTTGCTGGTCAACTGGATTTGCGCAAAGTGTCGGGGCTGCGGCACATGCCCGGCTGGCGAATTGTCAGTTGGACGATGTTTTACGGGTGCCTCTGTTTGGTCGGATTCCCAATCATCTCCAGTGGGTTCTATTCCAAAGACATGATCATGGCCCAGGTGTTTCTCGCCGACGGCCCGGGGTATACAGCGCTCGGCGTCATCGCGGTGTTTACTGCGCTGCTCACGGCTTACTATGCGTTCCGCGTGTGGTTTCGAGTTTGTGCCGGACCGGTGCAATACAAGATGGGCGATGAAGGTCACGGCGACGGGCACGATAAACCACATCCGCCGCGATTGGCGATCAACCTCACGTTGATTCTGATCAGCGCGGGCGCAGTACTTTCGATCCTGTTGAAGAATTGGACCGGTGGAATGGTCGCGGATTCATCGGCTGCGGCCGGGATCGCGACCGAACACCATGTCGACGGCGGATGGTTCGCTGATCCGCATAATCGAATGTCCGTTGTCGCGAGTATCGTGACGATCGTTGGCATTGCAATCGCGTGGTATTTCCACCTGGCGAATCGATCGGCGGCGGAACGAGCCAAGAACGCCTTGCTCGCAAACAGTCTGACGCGCTGGCTGCCCACGGCCATGGAGAACAAGTGGTATGTCGATGAGCTGTACCACGCGACAGTGCGTTCACCGCTGTGGATACTCGGTCACTTTCTCAATCTCTTCGATCGCTACGTCGTGGATATGTTCCTTGTTGATGGCGTCGCGAAGTTGCCGCGAGCTTTGGCGAGGACATTTCAACCCCTACAAAACGGGATCCTTCAGTCGTACGCGGTTTCCATGGCTGGGGGTGTTGCGCTCGTTGCGGTGCTTGTGATCTTGATGCCACTGTTGGTTCAGTGGATGCGCAGTGTGATGGGAGGGGCCGGCTGATGTCGCTCGCCCCCTTACTTATCCTGCCGTTCCTGGGCGCTTTGGCCGTCATCTTGGCGCCGGTTCGCCGGGCAAAGTGGATTGCCCTAGCGGTTTCGACCGTAACGTTCCTCTATAGCCTCGTCTTGGCCTTCGCTTTTGATCATTGGCACGATGGCGGATTTGCATTCGCCACCGACGCGCCGATGGGCTGGCTTGACGAATTCGGAATCACGCTGGGAATGGGCGCAGACTCGGTGTCGATGTTCCTGGTCTTGCTCACGACACTGATCATGCCGCTTTGTATCTGGGGTTCGTTCACGGGGATCACCGAGCGAATCAAGGAATACTTCGGCTGGATGCTGGCCATCGAGGCGGCGATGATCGGCGTGTTCGTTGCGCGCGATCTCATCTTTTTCTATGTTTGCTTCGAGTTCACGCTCGTCCCGATGTATTTCCTCATTGCGATTTGGGGAAGCACCAATCGCGCCAAGGCGTGTATCAAGTTCTTCTTGTTTACGTTTACCGGCTCATTGATTGCATTGGCCGGCTTGTTGTACATCGCCTGGCAACACGCCGCGCAGCCGGGCGGTGAATGGACGTTCGACATCGCGCGTTTGACGGCGTTCGCTGCTTCGGGTTTGAGCGCGACCGAGCAAGCCTGGGTGTTGCTAGCGATGATGGCTGGTTTTGCGGTGAAGGTGCCGTTGTTCCCGGTACATACCTGGCTTCCATTGGCGCATACCGAAGCGCCGACGGCCGGCTCGGTCGTTCTCGCTGCGGTGTTGCTGAAACTGGGTACGTACGGTCTGTTTCGATTCGTTCTGCCGATGGTGCCCGTGGCAGTCGTCGAGTATGCGCCTCTTATCGGCGTGATCTCGATCATCGGGATTCTGTATGCGGCCTTGATATGTTGGGTGCAGGAAGACATCAAGCGGCTCATTGCTTATTCATCCGTCTCTCACCTGGGCTTTTGCGTGCTGGGATTGTTTGCGCTGAATCCGCTTGGACTTCAAGGTTCGGTTCTGTACATGATCAATCACGGCCTATCCACCGGTGCGCTGTTCTTCCTGGTTGGAATGATCTACGAACGTTACCACACGCGCGAAATGTCCAAGCTCGGCGGGCTCGCCAAGCGCATGCCGGTCTGGGCGTTCTTCATGGTGTTCTTCGTGCTGGCATCAGTCGGTTTGCCCGGCTTGAACGGATTTGTCAGCGAATTTCTTTGTCTGATCGGTGCATTTACGGCGAGTGCGGATAACGCAGCCTATCCGGGGGTGCTCGGGCCGTGGTACGCCGCTGTGGCTGCCCTTGGGATGATCTTCGCCGCGATGTATCTACTCATCATGACGGGAAGAGTCGTGTTCGGTCCGCTCAAAGAGCCGGCCGTTCACGACAACGGTCACGGCCCGAAACTTCCGCCGGATTTGAGCTGGCGGGAAATTGGTGTGCTGGCTCCACTGGCGGCGCTGTGTCTATACATCGGGTTTCAGCCCAAGCCGTTGACTGATGCCTTGGAAGGGCCGATCACGCAGGTTCTTGCGGTGTATCCCCAGACTGTCAGGCAACACTTGGCGACGGACGATTCCGCGGTCCACGAGATTGATCGCGTGACGCTGACCACCACTGAAACCGACTCCGACGGGAATAAGGAGCCCAACGATGGCTGACAAGCTGTGGTTCCTGATTCCCGAGATATGGCTGTTCGTCGGCGTGGTCATTGTGTCCATATTGGGTCTATCGCGGCGCAAGATGTTTCGCGACATTCTGCCGGTGGTTGTGTGCGTCTTTCTCGTGGGTGGATTGATTATCACGCCGTTTCTATATAGCGAGGAGCGTGTCGCTGCTGCGGGGGTGTTGATGCCGATGCTGGGGAAGTACGTGAAGATGCTGGTCTGCGCGATCGGCGTCATTCTGACAATGCTCAGTGTTGGCTTGATTGATCGAGACTTGGAAGCGTCGATGTCGGCTGGGCGAACGCGCTTTGACCCCATTCGCGTGAATCGAGGCGAGTATTTCTCGTTCTTCATGCTGAGCATCATCGGCGTGATGTTGGTCTGCAACGCCAACGACCTGATTTGGCTATTCCTGGCGTTGGAACTGACGTCATTGCCCACCTACATCATGGTGGCGATCAGTCGCCCCTCGCGCAAGGCACAAGAAGCGGCGGTGAAATATTTCTTCCTCGGCGCATTGGCAGCGGCAATGTTCCTGTATGGATTCGCGCTTCTTTACGGTGCAACCGGCGAAATCGAACTGACGAAGCTGCGCGATGTATTCGCTTCCCAAGCAGCGGAGGGCGGGCTGAGTCGAGTTGCGATCGTGGGAATGATCCTTTCGATAATGGGCATCTCTTTCAAGATCGCCGCAGTCCCGATGCACTTTTATGCGGCGGATGTGTATGAAGGCGCCGCTTCGCCTGTCACGGCGTTCCTTGCCTTCGTTCCCAAGACCGCCGGGGCCGTGGCGTTGATTCTCATCCTCAGCACGGTCGGGTGGACCGGACACTATGGAAACGGCGCCGATGGGTTACCGAGGGAAATCCTTACGGCACTGTGGATGATCGCGGTTCTCACTATGACGCTGGGTAATATCGGCGCACTGCTGCAACGATCCGCCAAACGGATGCTCGCCTATAGCTCGATTGCGCATAGCGGTTACATTCTGATCGGGTTGATCGCCGGCCCGCCGTATGGACTCAACGCGGTCCTGTTTTATCTGCTTGCCTATGGCGTGATGAACACGGCTGCGTTTGCGGTGCTTGCTTCGTTTGAACGCAAGGGCGAAGAGATCGAGTCGCTTGCAGACCTGGCCGGTCTGCGGCACCGGTATCCGGCAATGGCGGTAGCGATGGCGATCGCAGCCGGTTCGTTGATCGGGTTCCCACCGCTCGTGGGATTCGTAGGCAAGTTGTATTTGTTCATTGCCGGTGTCGAGGCCGGACAAATCGCGCTCGTGGTCATCGCCGGCGTCAATAGCGCGATCAGCGCGTTCTATTACCTTCGGCTCGTAGGTATGCCGATCCTGGCTCAATCCACGCCGCAAAGTGAAACGGTAGTC
>CBDUST010000156.1:0-9964 GCA_965369945.1 uncultured bacterium
CGTTAGCGCGAGCGCGGCAACTTCAGCGCGCGCCACGCTTGCCGTTTTCGGTTTCCGCAGGCGCAAAACCTTCATAACGTGCGCCAATCAACGATTCAGTTATTTTTTATTTGGTCGTATTTCGGCAAATAGCGCGCACAGAAATGTCCGCGCGCCTCAACCCTCAAGCCTTCTTCTCACGGAGATATCGGCTGATTGAGTTGCCAGTTAGTTAACCGTCCAGAACACTTGGTCAATGCAATCCAGCCATGGGAAAAGGAAAATAATGCTCACGACACGAACTTCGTACCGAGTCCTTACTTCACCAGTGCCCGGCTCGACATGGTCCGCTGGTGTGCCGGCAAACGTCCTGACCGTATCGGTGTTGAACGATTGCGTGTCCGTGCCAACAACATCCCACGAATTCGTGTTGAAGTTCCAGAATGAGAATGTGAGTTCCAATCCGACGGTGTTCGCAGACGATTCGATCGTCACGTCGAGCGAAGCTGGCGAATCGTTCGGCAAGGTTCCGAAGAAATCCAGCGTGATCGGAGCTTCGGCTGGGAAGATTGTGATGCCCGGTTCGTAACACAGATCGTTGTCATCCGATGCCAGAAGACTGCTCAGGTCACCGGAGTCGTAGAAACCGCGGAACGCATTGAAGTCGTAGGGGCCGACGGAGCCGCCATCGCCCTTGGTGGTGCCGATGACGCTATTTACGATGTGCATGTTGGCGCACGGGCCGCAACCTGGGAGGTCGGCGATGTCAATATACGTCGGCACGCCGCAGAAGTCGGAGCGGATATAGCCTGGGTCGGTTTGGCCATTGGAGTTGGAACCGACCCACACGCCGGTGACGTCGGTCGTGTCCGGCAGAGCAAGCTCGACGACGAGCACGATGTCAGGATCGATGGCGATGGGCGGATCGAACGTGACGGTCATCAGTTCCCGCTGTGTGTCGGCCGGAATGAGCAGCGGCCGGCTGGCGAGGAGTTGCAGGTCATCATCGGGGCCGAGCGGTGGGCCGCCGTCAACGTCTTCATAGATGCTAACTTGGGCCGTGACGTCGACGAAGTTGTTGAGCTCGATACCCCAAGTGACGCAATTGATGTCAATCGGTTGCCCGGGCAGGAGCGCAGCGAGGTTGTAGGATCGGGCGTAGGCGTTGTCGGCGGTGGTGATGTTGTCGCCGCACGCGACGGAGTTGGCGGGGAAAATTGCATCATCGAGGCTGTGCGTGAGGCTGGTGTTTCCGCTCGAGCAGCCGGCGGTCTGGATGATCTCGATCTGGCCGGACCCGCTGGGCGTGGGGTTGCCCGGGGAGCTTCCAGCCCGAATTTTGTAGCACTGTCCGGCCACGCCGTCGAAGGTCACTCGAGATTGGATGTCGCAAACGTCGTCGTTGCAGTCGAGTGGATTCCCCGGTGTCGGGCACACACAACCATCGTAAACGGCAAGTTTGGTATCGAAGGAGCTGCCGCAGAGGCTGACCTGGAACGTTCCGTCAACGTTCGGCGTGAAGTCGTACCAGAGATCGTTGTCGATGTCGGCCTGTCCTCCGAAACTGCACACGATGCTGGGAATGCCGTCAGTAGTGGCGAAGGAATTATCGAACATTGTTACTTGACCGAGGAGTAGGCTGATGGCGTCGTCGCAATTGTCGTTGGCCGGCGGTTCGGGCGGCACGTCTTCGCCCACGAACAGGAGGCCACTACCGTCGGCACTACCAACACCGCCGACGCGGATGGTGTAGCAGTTGTCCGCCTTGACCTCGAAGATGACTTGCGAGCCGAAGCCGGGGCAAATCTCACCGGCCGCATCGCACCCGAGAATCGTTTCGGGGTCGACGGGGCAAACGCAGCCGTCATAGACGGCCAGTTCGGTGTTGTAATCGGCGTCGCCGCAAGTGTCGGCGCGGGCGGTGCCGGTGAAAGTTGCGGTGTAATGGAACCATACATCGCGCCCGAGGTCCTCGGACAGGTCTTGCCCGCAGGGCAAACCGGGGTGGCTCGGACCATCGGGCGTAGCGCAGCGGTTCGTGAAGGCCGTGAGACCATCGCTGATGGAGATGGCGTCAATGCAGTCGTCGTTGGCCGGGGCGTCGCCGGGTTTGCAAACACAGAGTATTTCGGCCGCCAGGACGCAGAAGGCGTCCCACTCCAGCTCACAGCATGACGGATCCGCGTCGCACACGGTCTGGCAGCAGTCTGCGTCGTCACAGCCTGGCGTGCCGTTGGCTTTGAAGCAGTCACCATTGCCGGGTCCGCAGACGGTGCACTGTGCTAGGGCGATCTCAACGCAGAGATCGTCCCACTCTACGGCGCAGCAGGTGAGCTCAAAGACGCAGACGATGTCACAACAACTCTGATTCAGGCACCCGGGAATGCCGGGAGTTTCAGTGACGCAGTCACCGCCCTTAGGGTTGGGGCAGTTATCAAACGGTTGGGCGAACCCAGCCGAGCAGACCATCAGTGTGGCAAGCAACATGATCAAGAGTTGGCCACGGCCTGGTGATCGCGGTGCGGTCATCGATCTGTCTCCTTTCAACCCGATCCGCTCCCCACAAAGACGCTGACGACGAGGTGGGCTGTCGGCCATACCTCGGAACCAGCCATGGAAGCGTGATATGCACAAGTATACGGAGCTGGGGATGGTTCCTGTTGCCGGAATCCATGAGCTAGATCAACCTGGGTGGGTCGCTGAGCCCTCATATCCCCCGAGTCGGGAGCATCGGTCGGGAATAGGCCCTCCCAGGACGACGTGACCCAAAGAAATCGCGTCCAGTGAAGGCCGGGGGTGGTTTGGCGAAATGGGTTGGACGACGGCCGCTTACTTGGGGCAGGAACCCCAGTCGCCTAGCACGAGAAGGATATAGCCGTTACCACGTTCGCTGGATACCCCAAGTAGCAAAAAAATCCGGGCGCCAAGTTGGCACCCGGTGAAGAGCCTTGATATCGGTTGACTGAGTTGCTAGCTAACCATGCGTCCAGAAGAGCTGGTCAATGCAATCCGTCCATGGGAACGCGAATATGATTCCCGTTTGACGAACCTCGTATCGAGTCCTCACGGCGCCAGTACCCGCCTCTACGTGATCCGCCGGTACGCCGTTGAACGTCCTGACGGTATCGACGTTGAAGCCTTGGCTTGCCGTACCGATGGACTCCCACGAATTCGTGTTGTAATTCCACATCAAGATCGTGAGTTCCAATCCGGGGGTGTTGGCCGACGATTCGATCGTCACCGAGAGTGTCGCTGGAGAATCGGTGGGCAACGTTCCGAAGAAATCCAAGGTGATCGGAGCTTCGGATGGGAAGATGGTGATGCCTAGGTCGTGACACAGATCGACGTCATCCGATAGCAGAACGTCTTCGAGCACACCGGAATTCAAGAATCCGCGGAACGCATTGAAGTCGTCGGGACCGATGGTGCCGCCCTTCTCCCCGTCGCCGAGAACGCGATAGGCGAGATTGACGGGCGGATCAATCTGCTGGAACCCGTTGGGGTAATCCCAGAAGCCGTTGGGATTGGCCTGATGGCCGTTGGGTCCATTCCCGGAGCCGTCGATCGTGGAAGCGGAGATCGCTGTTTGTCCAAATCCGGCGGCAAAATCCAGTGTGGGGATGACGGCGATCCAGTACGTGCCCGGCGAAAGTGTGATCGGTGGTCCAAGGCCCGTCAGGTCCATGTGGAGCAGGAAGGTGCCAGTGTCCGCGTCAAACGGCTCAACAACAAGAACGGGAACGCTTGCCAGGCTTGCCACATCGCCGGTGAGACTCATGCCAGCCGCCTCAGGCGAACTGTAAATCTGCAATTCGTAGTTGGTGATGTTGGCGGGCGAGTCAAACCCGTTGTGCCCGCCGGCGACCGTATCCACACAGGTGAGCGTCAGGTCGGGGCCGTCCGGAACAATAAAGTCGTCCAGAGCAGCGACGTCAGCATCGTCGTTGGCTGCATCAAATTTCTGCGAATTGTAGATGACCTGGCCAGTGGTTGCTGAGACGTCCGGTCCGATTTGATCAAGCAGAACAACTCCGCCGACGTCGCAGATGGCAAACTGGGTCACGGAAATCTTCCCAGCGCCGCCGCCCGTCCCCGGTCGACTTCCCGCGCGGATTAAGTAAGTCTGACCCTTCACCGCGTCGAACTCGACAAGGGACTGAAGACCAACACAACCGTCGTCATCGCACGCGATGGGGTCGGCAACAGGTGGACATGCGCCGGCTTCATAAACAGCGACCTTCGTATCGAACGTGCTCGCACACAGATTCACCTGCATGGTGCCGCTCGCGGGTGACGTGAAGCTATACCAGACATCTTGTTCGATATCGTTCTCGCCTCCAAAGTCGCAGACCGGGCTCGGGCTGCCGTCTACAGTGGCCTCAAAGTTGAAGAACGAGCTGGTCTGGTTGAGACCGATGGACAGAGCCGAAGCGCAGTCGTCATTCGCGGGAATACCGAGCGGCTCGATGATAAGCGTCCCGTTTCCGGTGTTGGCGAACGTTCCTCCGACACTGATTTTGTAGCAGGCGCCTGCAACCGCTTCGAAGATAATTTCCGAGCCAACGCCACAACCCGGGCCGACCTCATTACATTCGACGAGCGTGGCTGGATCGGCCGGACAGGCGCAGTCATTATAAACCGCCAACTGGGTGTCGTAACTGGCGTCAACGTCGCAAGTGTGGACGCGCACAGGTCCAGTGTTGGAAGCGGTGTAGTTGTACCAGACATCAATGCCGACACCGTCTACGCCGCCGACCTTGTCATTGCACGGCGTACCGACGAGAGAAGGACCGTCCTGGCTCCCGCAGAGCGTGGAATAGGGGAACACACCTTCAGCAATCTCGATGGCATCCGCGCAGTCGTCATTCGCGGGCGCATCTTCCGGAACACACGAGCACATATCCATGGCTTCGCCAGCACAGATTATGTCCCAGTCTGTGTCGCAGCAGTACGCATCAGCCGCACAGACGGTCTCGCAGCAGCCGTCGCATGCCACGTTGTCGCATTCGTTGTTACAGTAAGGCTGGCCTCCGTCTGGGGGATCGACGAAACAATCATTACAGCCGCCATTGCCGCACTCGACGCACTGGAACTTAGGACAAAAATTTAGTGCGATAGATACACATACATCATCCCATTCGAAGAAACAACAGTTTTTGTCCATACCGCAGACGATGTTGCAGCACTCGAGCGACTGGCAACCGGGGATGCCGGGCGTTTCCTCTGAGCAGTCGCCGGCGTTGGGGTCCGGGTCATCACAGGCCGGGAAACCCTGCCCCAACGCGCCGCTACACAATGTCCCTGCGGCGACTAGACTCGCGATCGTACCTTTGATTCCAAGACGATTCGATCCAGACATGTTCCGTCCTCCTGTCAGTTGAGTTGCCGGCTGACAAAGCTGCGCGAGTTGATATTTCGGCCCCACAGCCGTTTCATCAGAAATGCTCCGACCACAGCATACCTCGTTTGGGACCGATTCCTATACCTAAGTCCGCAAGGTCTCGTGCTATCTGCCAAAAAAAGGCCGTTCGGGGGGCGTTCTCCGCTGCATCTGCGGGCATTGAGCCGGAAGAACGACCCCACCGCCCTAGGGTTGATGCGGCAGGCTCAAAGCCTACCTTCGTGTTGGTTGTCGCAGACCTCTTGGTAGTGGCCGATCGCCGGAGACGGATGGTCGAATGGTTGCACCTCGGCACGGCCTCGACTCCACGCCGAGAGGCCGCGGCCCCGACAGGCGATCGCTGACAGCGTCGGGTTATGAGTCGTTGACGGGGCTACCCTGAATTTCCGAGGGAGGCTAGGTTCTGTCTGATGAACAGTGGGACGGGTATCTCGCCCGTCTGTAAGAGTGAAGACGACGGGCTGGAAGCCCGTTCCACTCGGAATGAAGAGCACTCTCTAGATCCGGCAGACAGAACTTAGGCGCTCAGCTCGCGGCGCATGATTTTGCCGGTGGCATTGCGCGGCAACTTGTCGATCAGACGAATCTCACGCGGCACCTTGAATTGCGCCAACCGATCGCGGCAATGTGTTCGCAGGGCCGTCTCATCGAAGCTCGCATCGTCGTTGAGCTCGACAAAGGCCAGCGCGACCTCGCCGCGCGAAGAATCTTGCATCCCGATCACTGCTGAGTCGTGAACGGAGGCGTGTGCATTGAGCACTTCTTCGATCTCGCGAGGGAAGACGTTCTCCCCGGCGATGATGAGCATCTCCTTGATGCGCCCGGTGATGTAGAGGAAGCCATCAGCATCGATCCGACCCATGTCGCCGGTCTTGAAATACCCCTCGTCGTCGAAGACTTCCGCGGTTAGATCGGGTGCTTTGTAGTACCCAGCCATGATGTTCGGTCCGCTGATGCAGACTTCACCCTCTTCGTCTACGCCGAGGCGAGTACCGTCCGGGGTGACGATCTTCTCCTGGACATTGGGCACGGCCATGCCGACGGATTTGGGCTTGTCATCTTGAGGTCGGCACCAATTGGCGACAGGCCCGGTTTCGGTGAGGCCGTAGCCTTCTTTGATGGTCACGTTGAAGCGATCTCGGAATCCCTCGAATATGGCGGTGGGAAGCGGTTCGCCACCGGAGACGATGTAGCGCAGTGACTTGAAATCGTCGTCGGTGGCGTGTTTGGTATGCAGCAGCGCATTGAACATGGACGGGATAGCGATGATGGCGGTTGGACGATGCTCACGAAGCAGCGTGAGGATTTTCCGAGGCATGAACCGTGCGGTGTAGATGGCCTTGCAACCGACGATCAGCGGCAAGAGCGTGAGCACGGTCAGCCCGAAGCTATGGAACTGCGGCAAGACACCCATGATGACATCGTGGCGGGTGAAGCCGGCACATTGCTCGCACTGTCGCACGTTGGATACAAGATTGGCTGAGGTAAGCATTACGCCTTTGGGTCGGCCTGACGTCCCTGAGGTGTAGAGGATGACAGCGACATGGTCCTCGGGCCGGCGCCGCGTAAGGCGAAACGGCGGCAATCCCTTGAAGCTCAACTCGTCAAGCCGAATCTGCCGGACGCGCTCAGGCAATCCGCCCACGAAGTCAGCCATGGCGGTCACGGTGACGATGGTGTCCAGCTCGGCGTGATCGATGATGTATTCCAACTCGTCGGGCTTGAGTATGTAGTTCAGGGGCACGATTGTACGACCCAACATCCACGTACCGAGCATGGCCATTGGGAAGAGCCCGGAGGTGGGCAGCATCAGACCGATGTGCGGCGCGTCAGTGCTGCGTCTAATGGCTCGGGCGAGGTGAAGCGCGCCGACGTACATCTCGAATGCGCAGCAAGTGCGCTGGTCATCAACGGCCGCGACCCGGCGAGGTGACAAGATCAGACGTCGAATGATTGAACTGGCGACACGCACCGAGGCATGATCCTGGGCAATGTTGGCGAAATTCGGATTGTCGGTACGATACGTTGGGCAACGTGATTCGCCAATCAGAGACGATACGAGCCGGGTGGGTGGTCCTTCTGTGCACCTTGATCGCCCTACCGTTGGTGGGTTGTCAGTCAACACCTCCGACGCGCTCCTTGGACTCAGCCTTAGTCGATTACCGATCCAAGCGCTATCGGATGGCCCACAGCCGAGCAGCGGCGATCGCGGGTGAGTCGAAGGGGTTGAGGCGGGACCAGGCGGCGTACCTTGCCGGACTGAGCGCCTATAAGCTTGGTGATCTGAACAAAGCGCAGCAGCAACTGACGAGTGCAGCGCAATCACCGGATCGAATCACGGCCGGCAAAGCGAAAGCGGTGTTGGGCCTCGTTCGAGTTGGTCAACATCGTCCCCGTGAGGCAGCCGGGCTGTTGGCGGAGGCGTCAGGTGCGTTGACGGGCGAAGACTCGCGTCGAGCTGCTTATCAAGCGTCATTGGCCTACCAACTCGCGGGTGATGAGACTTCAGCCGGTGCGTGGAAGCGCATCGCCAATGCCGGGCAAACCCGCGGACAACAGGTTCTTGCGATGAGCGCGGAAGGCGGCGGCGGGCGATTCTCCCTGCAGGCCGGTGCGTTCCGTCAGCGCAAGCATGCCGACAAGGCCGCCCGTAACGTGGCCCAGGTGGTTCAGCAGCACGGACTTGGGGGCATTCGCATCATCGAGAGCCGGGATGATCGAGGTCGAATCCTCTACCTAGTGCAGTTCGGAGCATTTCAGACTCGCTCGGCCGCATCCAATGCCCGCCGACTGGTCGGTCGTCTTGAGGTAATCGTGGCCCCTTCGATCGGCCCAACTTCCTAAATCCTGCCTGAACCGTACCGCCTGAAGCGTCCTAGAATGCCGGAGCACTAGTTCATAAAATAAGGATCGGCTATGACTGTACCTTGGATGATCCCGGCGACAATCGGAACGCTCGCGCTGATGATGGGCTCCACGCTTGCAGCCCAGCCACAAAGCGGCGTCGCCGCGGACGATCCACGGTATGGACTCCTTTCGCCGATCCCGGATCACGGCAGTGTGCCGCCGATTGTGGATTTACTGACAAGCGCTAGTGAGGGCCAGATTGCCAGTCGAGCACGAAGCCGGGAGTTCACTCTACAAATCCGGGCGATCCGGCACGAGTATCTGGGCAAGAACCGAATCCTGGAGGCGCGAGCCCAAGGAATCGCCCAGCTGCGGGAATTCACCGACCCGGCTGCGTTCATGCCCCTGATCCGGGAACTGAGCGGTGAAGCCAATGACGTACGGCTCGAGTTACTGGATCATTTGGCAACGCTGGGTGAGCACGGACAGGCGGCCTTGGCGTGGATGGCCATTTACGATCACGATCCGGCGATTCGCAACGAGGCGATGACCCGAATGGTTTCGCCTCCGCAGCGACCGGTGCTGACTGTGTTGGATCAGGCGCTACGGCAGCATCGCCACACTATTGCCAACAACGCCGGCATGGTTGCCGGAGCGCTCAATGCCCTGGAGACGATTCCTCTGCTGATCTTTGCTCAGGCCACGGCTGACCCGGCCGAGAGCCAAGGTGACTTGGCTTGGATCGCGATCGAGACCCAGCACGCCTATGTACAGCGGATCGAGGCGGTTGCGGGTGACGCCGCCGGTGCGTTCAGGCCGATTCTGGGAATCGTTACCGACGGGGTGGTCTTGCGAGTAGTGGATGCGGTGGCCATCAACTATCGAACGGAGATTCACCGTTCCTTGGTGGCGATGACGACAAACGACTGGGAGCAGTCCACCGAGCATCTGGGCTACGACATGGCCCGGTGGCGGGAGTGGTACAACAGCGAGTATCTGCCGTTCAAGCGCGAGCAAGCCCGGCTGGCCCAGCTCGCGGCGGAGGCGGCGTCGGCAAAAGGCCAGATTGGCGAGTCGCAGCCCGATTCACCGTAACTCCGCTTCGGGTGCAGAATCGCTTTCCAGCCCAAAACCCTGCCCAGGTGTGCTTCTTTACCCATTTTGACATCCCCGCGCGGGTCGGTTCGCTCGGCTGTGAATCACCTCGCAGGCAGATCAAAATTCTCAGCAAAACAGCGGAAGAAACTCTTGACAGGACTACCTATGCGGTTGATACTGGACGTGCGGTCTGACAAGATCGTGGCAGTAAGCGTATTCCCGCCGCGCATAGCGGCATTGCCAGAGAGAGAAAAAGGGCGCAACGTCGAAGCCGGGACTGCGGCTGACAGAGCCCCCGTGAGAGAGATCGACCACAACGTAAAGAGTCTTGTGCTCGCCGCAGCGTTCGTGTGTGAACTGCATCGAGTTCGAGATGAAGAATGAATCAACGACGGCAAGCGGAATGAGTATGGAGCTCAAACACTCGACGGCTCCCCAGGGGAGTGAGATCGTGGCTTGCCTTTACTAACTTGCAAGTTTCCATTTTCGAAACGGAGGAAAGACAATGAAAAGAGTGAGAGTATTTGGATTTGGTGTTGCAGCGATGATGGTGCTCGTCGCATCAGGCGCAAAGGCGCAGGAGGTCATTTGGGATGCGCCGGTGAATCCCGACCTGCCCTCTTTCGTTGACCAGGAATT